>NZ_JBSGVZ010000008.1:0-235070 GCF_053608705.1 Peribacillus sp. NPDC055009
ATATAATATTAAGTGGAAGAATTGTAACTTTTATTTGATGGTTTCAAAAAGACGTTCCAAATCCTTATCCATAATGAAAACTTCGATTCTTTCACCTGTTTTAGTGCTTATATCACTGTGAGATGAAAGTACTTTACAACCCGTAAGATCTTCAACTATTTTTTCATAATCCTTAGTGTACATTTCACGGAGTAGTGAACGCATTTTTTTCACAAGTTTTTTGCCTGAATTGTGACTCACAAGGTGCTTTTCCTCTACAGTAAGGACACCCTTGAAACGGGTTATCAACATATCATTGATTATATAAGTTTTAGTTTCCTGAGGTCCTCTTCCAATCAATTCACGCTGGAATTTAATGAATGCTTCGCTTATTTCAGCTTCGATCCTTTTCTTTGTATTTGACATAATGCCTCCAGTTAATCTGACGAATTTATGGGATTTATCATAATGCCACGTCTAAGTTCCTGTCAATAACTGTTTGTAAAACTTTAGAAAAAAGTGAAAAAGTTAGTAAATTGAAGAAATATAGTATTCTTGCTGATAAATTGGATGAATATCGTCTTAATTAATCAAATATGGAGGTTTTTAATGGTTTTTATGAGTTTACAAACCTTGAATGAGGAGCGTACAATAATCCTCATGAAAAACAATTAGATACCGGCCAAATCTCAAGTGATTGAGAACGGAGGACCCACTATTTATGGGGTTAATTCTGCATTTGCAGAAGGGATGAGATACTCTTTCGCCATCCTACCCGTCAGCTAACTTCGTCGGCTAAAGCGAAGGAGGTCATAAGACCACCTTGATTCAGGAGGCTTTTTTGTTATGCTATAGCAAAATGGCAATCTGACATTTCCGTAGGTCTTTTTATTATGCCTATAATTGAAAAGGTTTCTTGGAAGACGGATCGTGGAGTAGGCGCTAATGCTTGCTGGGCGTTAAGTAGACCAATGATTACTTTTTCTCCAACAAAATGTTTGTTTCTGTATATCTTTCTTTTTCTGATGCGTCATTGTTCATGACGCTGTAGGAAGGAGATTGCATTTGTGCAGCCTGCAAACTGGGGGAAAAGTAACATTGGTCTATTTTTTTATGCCTTAAAGGACGTCTTTCTGAGCAAAAGAACAGTTTAATGAAACGTATCTTAAAGGAGGTGAAGGAGAATATAGGCTTTATTATTGCGGGAGAAGAGGAGAAAAATGGATAATATAGCCATTTTATTAATGGCTATACCGTTAGTATTCTTTTTAAGATTCATTCATTTTTGTAATAAAGTCATTGCAAAGGGAGCGTAGGAGATGTTCTTATTGATAATCGTCGGAGCGGTAACGTTGTATTTAATACATGCCCTCATATATCCGGAAAAATACTAAGGGTGACTTACGGAGGAGAAGTAAATGGATGTATTGCAAATCGTTGTGGTATTGGCAATTGCGGTTGTATTAGCGATACCAATGGCTATATATTTAACGGATGTTTATTCCCTTGAATTAACGAAACAAGATCGCGTGTTTGGAAGGATGGAAAGGTTTATCTTTAAGCTATCCGGCATTAAGACGGGAGATATGAAATGGCAGCAGTACGCCAAGGCACTGCTGATAAGTAATTTAGTGATGTTCATAATCTCTTATATTATCATTCGCTTCCAAGGGGAGTTACCTGGCAACCCCAGTAAGATTGACAACATGGAGCCATTGTTGGCATTGAATACAGCTGCAAGCTTTCTTACGAATACCAATTTACAGCATTATAGTGGAGAATCGGGACTTTCTTATTTATCTCAAATGGCAGTGATCATATTCTTGATGTTCACGACCCCGGCCACCGGCATTGCTTTATGTATGGCTTTTTTTAGGGGCTTAACAAGCCAGCGGAGTCTAGGAAACTTCTATGTGGATGTAATCCGAACGATTACCCGAGTTCTGCTACCATTATCGATATTGATTGGTTTAGTCCTAGTATCCCAAGGCGTACCGCAAACATTTAGCCCAACGGCTGTTGCGACAACATTGGAAGGAGACACCCAAAATATAGCAAGGGGACCTGTAGCGGCATTAGAATCCATTAAGCACTTAGGCACAAATGGGGGAGGGTTCTTTGGGGTCAACTCAGCCCATCCATTTGAAAATCCTAATGGTTTCACGAATGTCTTAGAAATATTATCCATGTTTCTTATACCCGCTGCCCTTCCGTTGACTTTTGGATATATGGCGAGGAATAAGAAGCTAGGCTGGATCCTATTTTCAGCGATGGCATTCATGTTATTTCTCTTCTTAAGCATTACGTATATTAATGAGAAAAATGGTAATCCAGCTTTGGAGCAAATTGGCCTCTCACAAACGGAGGGGAGTATGGAGGGGAAAGAGGTGCGCTTCGGGGGGGCTCAGAGTGCATTATTCACCAGTATAACTACAGCTGCAACTACAGGATCGGTAAATAATATGCATGATACCTTAACACCGCTGGGAAGTATAGCTCCACTTGCAATGATGATGCTGAACTGTGTATTTGGCGGCGATGGTGTGGGTACGGTCAATATTCTCATGTACTCAATATTGGCTGTATTTCTTGCCGGACTTATGGTGGGACGTACACCTGAGTTTTTGGGTAAGAAAATTGAAGGCCGGGAGATGAAGTTAATAGCTATAACGATTTTGATCCACCCATTGATCATATTAGTTCCATCTGCCATCGCTTTAGCGACACAAATGGGTTCAGCAGCTATATCAAACCCGGGCTTTCATGGTATTACTCAAGTAGTTTATGAGTTTACCTCCTCAGCAGCAAATAATGGTTCGGGTTTTGAAGGACTAGGAGACAATACCCCTTTTTGGAATGTCTCCACTGGTTTAGTCATGTTATCCGGACGTTATTTTTCCATGATTGCCATGATTGCAGTCGCAGGATCATTACTGGTAAAGAAGCGTGTTCCTGAGACTATTGGAACGTTCAAAACGGATAATGGTACGTTCTTTGTCATTCTCTTAGCTTCAGTTTTGATTATTGGAGCTTTGACATTCTTTCCAATCATTGCACTTGGACCAGTTGCTGAGTGGCTTACGATAAGATAAATGTTGAAAAGGGGCATTACAAATGAGAATAGAGGGAATAGCGAATGTAAATAAGAACATTGTTTACGAGGCTGGTAAAGATGCACTCAAAAAAATGAATCCAAAAGTTATGGCACGCAATCCAGTCATGTTTGTAGTAGAAGTAGGGTTTGCCATTACGCTTCTTCTATCAATATTTCCTGCGCTTCTTGGCGGAGTGTCTGATAGGGGGTATAACGTTGCAGTAACCATCATTTTATTCGTAACGATCATTTTTTCTAATTTCGCCGAATCTCTAGCAGAGGGACGTGGAAAAGCACAAGCCAATAGTCTCAAAAAGACAAAGCAGGATGCTAAAGCTAGGTTGATTCAGAAAGATGGTTCCGTAATGATAGTCGATGCCTTGCAATTACGCAAAGGCGATATGGTTTTAGTGAAGGCAAACGATTTAATACCCGTGGATGGAGAAATCATTGAAGGAGTGGCCGCTATCGATGAATCAGCGATCACAGGTGAATCGGCATCCGTAATAAAAGAACCTGGGGGAGATTTCAGTTCTGTAACAGGAGGTACAAAAGTCATCAGTGATTTTATCAAAGTTAAAGTCGGTGCAGACCCTGGTGAATCCTTCCTTGATCGCATGATCAATTTGGTCGAAGGAGCAAAAAGGCAAAAAACACCGAATGAAATCGCACTTGGTACATTACTGATTAGCTTAACCATCATCTTTTTACTTGTATGTACCACTCTGGTACCGATTGCGTCATATATTCAAGTTACCCTTCCAACCGCTACCCTGGTAGCTTTGCTGGTTTGCCTGATCCCCACAACAATCGGGGGCTTACTCTCGGCGATAGGAATAGCAGGTATGGATAGGGTAACTCAATTCAATGTAATTGCAAAGTCTGGAAAATCGGTGGAAGCCGCAGGTGATATCAATACGATCATCCTTGATAAAACAGGAACAATAACACATGGTAACCGCATGGCATCTGCCTTAATACCGGCTATCGGCATTAGTCAGGAAGAGCTTAACCAATATGCCGTATATGCATCTTTACATGATGAAACCCCTGAGGGTCGGTCTGTTTTGGAATTAGCCCAAAAAAATGGATTACCTAAAAAATGGCTGGATAAAAACGGTACGGAAGGTATTGAATTTACGGCGGAAACCAGAATGAGCGGAACGGACTTTCCTGACGGGAAAAGGGTCAGAAAGGGTGCAGTTGATACGATAATGAAATATATAGTACATCAGGGAGGGAAAGTGCCTATCGGTTTGAAAGACACTTGTGATGAAGTGGCCAAAAAAGGCGGCACTCCATTGGTTGTCACAGAGGGATGCCGTATACTTGGCACTATATATTTGAAAGATACAGTGAAACCAGGCATGAAGGAACGTTTTGATGAATTAAGAAAAATGGGTATTAAAACCATAATGTGCACAGGGGATAACCCGTTAACAGCTGAAACAATCGCCAAAGAAGCAGGTGTCGATGATTTTATCGCCGAGGCTAAGCCTGAAGATAAAATCTCTGTCATCAAGCGGGAACAAGCGGATGGCAAGCTTGTTGCCATGACTGGAGACGGTACAAACGATGCGCCAGCATTGGCGCAGGCAGATGTGGGATTGGCGATGAATACAGGGACAAACGCGGCGAAGGAAGCCGCTAATATGGTGGATTTAGATTCAGATCCCACCAAAATCATTGAAGTGGTAGCCATTGGCAAACAGCTGCTCATGACCCGGGGGGCGTTGACAACCTTTAGCATCGCTAATGATGTAGCTAAATATTTTGCGATAATCCCAGCCATGTTCATGCTGGCGATACCTCAAATGAAAGCCCTGAACATTATGGGATTGGCGACACCCCAAAGTTCCATATTATCAGCTTTAATATTTAACGCCATCATCATTCCCTTGCTTATCCCTTTGGCAATGAAAGGTGTTAAATATGTTCCTATGAGCGCAACAAGATTATTGACCAGGAATTTGTTCTTGTATGGATTAGGAGGAGTGTTAGTCCCCTTCTTGGGAATTAAATTAATTGATTTGCTTCTTGTTGTCTTAAAAGTGGCTTGAAAATATAAATTATGGGTGGGTGGAAATCCATGTTGAAAAATATCAGATTGGTTTTGGTGCTTCTAATCATTTGTGGGATGGCATATCCGATTTTGATGACGGGAATGGCACAGTTGATGATGCCCGCAAAAGCAGAGGGCAGTTTAATTAAAAATGAATCTGGTGAATGGATCGGTTCGGAAATGATCGGTCAATCTTTTAAAGATTCTGGGTATTTTCATGGCCGTGTTTCTTCTATTGAATATGATGCGGCTGGTTCAGGTACGCCGAACTTTGCTTCTTCAAATGAGGAATTCATAAATCGGACAAAAAAAGACATTTCAAAGTTTTTAAAAGAAAACCCTGCTATCGATAAGGCGGATATACCATCTGACTTAATGACGAATTCGGGTTCAGGACTTGATCCCAATATTTCCCCTAATGGTGCGAAGGTACAGGTTCCTCGTATTGCTCTTGAAAGGGGATTATCTGAAAAAACAGTATATCTTCTAGTGGAAAAACATACGAGCAGCCGATCACTTGGAATTTTTGGTGAACCCCGAATTAATGTTTTGGAGTTGAATATGGCATTGGATGAATTGAAATAATTATGATCTGGAGAGTTTAGTAGACTCTCCTTTTAATATAGTAATTGGAGGGCTTATATGTCGGAACAATTTCGAAGGAAAACACCAGATGAAATTCTAGAGTCGATTTCCAATATCAAAAGGGGAAGGCTCAAAATCATACTTGGTGCGGTAAGCGGTTCAGGCAAGACCTACCATATGCTGCTTGAAGGGAATGAATTGAAGAAACGTGGGATTGATGTAGTTGTCGGTGTGGTCAACAAGTCCTGTAGTCCTGGAACACTTAAACAATTAGGCAGTCTTGAACTTATTCCCACTATAGAATGGGAGCAAAATGGACACATAGAACAGGACATTGATTTAGATAAGATTTATAAACGGAATCCCGAAGTTGTTTTAGTTGATCGATTGGCACATGAAAACCATATACATGCAAAAAACGCCACCCGTTTGGACGATGTTAAGGAATTAATTAATAATGAGATCAGTGTCATTACGACCATAAATATTTATGAGTTGAAAGGAGTGAAGAAAGTCGCAGAGCAATTACTGAATCTTTCACTTCATGTAGAGGTTACGCTCCCAGAAGATACATTGACAAAGGCTGATGAAGTACGTTTATTGGACGTCACCCCTGAAGCCATATTAAAACGTCTGCAAAAAGGGGAAATAAGTGAAAAAGACGAAGGCCCATTACAGTTTTACAACAATGGTAATCTAGCCACTCTTAGGGAATTGTCACTTCGGTTTTTAGCGGAAGAAGTGGAAGAGGACCTGACTGAACACAGGGAACAAGAAGGGCTATTGGGGCCTTCTGGTGCTACGGAACGAATATTGGTCTGTGTACAATATCATTGGAATGGCTCCATATTAATAAGAAGAGGAGATCAAATTGCCAAGCGGTTGGGCGGTGAGTTTTTAATCGCCAGCTTTATCCCACTATCAAAAAAACTATCAAAGGAGGAAGAAATCTTTAAAAGCTCCATGCAAAAACTGGTCAATAAATTAAATGGGAGTTTTTTTGAGATTACAAGGAATGGAGACGAAATAGCAGAAGAAATAGTCGGATTTTCCATGCAGAATCAAATAACACGAATTATCTTGGGTCAATCAAAAAATCCAGTGTGGAAAGATGTTGTCAACGGTTCAATAGTCAATAAAATAATGAGACAGTCTAAAAGCATCGATGTATATATTATGGCAGACCGTGTAAAAGCATTTGGTGAGAGGATCATCCCCGCAATCAAGACGGAAAAAAAGAAGGAAAATCCTTATCGCAGACTCTCCCCTGATGAAATGCACGATAAAGTGGAACGGGTGAAAAAAGGGACATTTAAGATTTATCTCGGAGCTGCGCCTGGTGTTGGTAAAACCTATACAATGCTAAGGGAAGCAAATCAATTGAAGGAAAACGAAATTGATGTAGTGATTGGACTATTGGAGACCCACGGTCGAAAAGAGACAATTGCCCAAGTGGGAAATTTGGAAATCCTGCCTAAAAAACTAATTCGATATAAAAACGTATTATTGGAGGAAATGGATTTAGATACCATTATCATTCGGAATCCTGAAGTGGTCTTAATAGATGAATTAGCACATACGAATGTACCGGGTAACAAAAATCAAAAAAGATATCAAGATGTAATGACCATTTTGGACGCTGGAATTTCGGTTATTTCCACGATGAATATTCAACATATAGAAAGCTTGAAAGATAGTGTAAAACAAATTACAGGTGTTTCTGTAAGAGAAACAGTACCTGACAACATTCTCCAATTATCGGATGAACTTGAGTTGATCGATATTTCACCAAATGCGCTCAGAAAAAGGATGGAGGAAGGTAATATATATGCCATGGATAAAGTGGAACAGTCCCTTAGCCATTTCTTCAAGACACAGAATCTTATAGCGTTGAGAGAACTTGCGCTCCGTGAATTGGCGGATGATGTGGATGACAGATTAGAATCAATGAAACGTAAGGAAGGAGTAAGGGGGCCATGGAGAAAAGATGAAGTGATTTTTGTCTGTGTCAATCTTAGAGCGGATTCTGAGCGTTTAATTAGAAGGGGGTTCCGCATAGCCTACCGACTTAAAGCCGAGTGGTTTGTTATTTTCGTCAAACATCAATATGAACTGCAAACTGATGAAAAGTTGATACTTGATAAACTGGTAAGCCTTACACATCGCTTAGGAGGCATTTTTGAAATATATACTACGAGGGATAGACGAACTGTGTTCAAGGAGATCAAGAAACAATTACAGACCAAAAAAGCAACACAAGTCATTTTAGGACAATCAGCAAGAACGAGATGGCAAGAAATTATGGGTGGATCTATTGTATCTCGTCTTCTAAGAGAAGTTAGACATCTTGATGTTTTGATCGTAGCTGATTAATTCATATTCAGGCAGTTATTTTTTAGAAATGGCGATGTGAAATTCTGGAGTTCATTTTACCTGCAGTTACAAGGAAAAATATGGTATAATTATTTACGGATATTTCTTTATATTATAAATGTGAGGGGCTGCCAAAATGATCACTTTTCCAAAACCTGATGTTGAGCAATTTTTACGAACTTTTTCCATTGCTGATTTTGCCGTAAGTCCAGATGAAAAACATCTGGTTTTCAGTACCAATTTGAGCGGCAAGTATAATTTATGGGGAATGGATTTGCCAAACTCCTTTCCTTATCCGCTTACATCCATTGATCAAAGCTGCCAAGCACTGATATATGATAAGAAGAGCCGGTTCATAATTGCTGGTTTCGATCAAGACGGTAATGAAAATACCCAGTTTTACGGGGTTCCTTTGAATGGCGGGACAATGAAGGAAATCGTTCATCATGAAAATACACGTAATTTCATGCCGAAATTATCGAATGACAGTAAAAAGCTCTATTACACGACATCCAGAGGAAATGCTTCCTTTCTAAATGCCTATTGTTTAGATTTAGAATCAGGACAGGAAAAGCTGGTATTGGAGGGGAAGGATGCAGCGACCTATTTATTTGGCTTTAGCCCTGATGAAGAAACCTTACTTTACTATAAACACTTTTCCAATACAAATACCCTACTCTATGCAAAAAATGGGAACGAAGATATCCTGCTCACTCCGCCCACTGAGAAACAGCACACAGTGAGTGATGGTGTTTTTGTTTCAGATTCGATGATATATTTATTGACTGATTATGATTCAGACTTTACCTATATGGCTTCATACAACCTTGAAACAAATAAATTCTGTAAAGTTAAAGAATTGGAGAATGAGAGTTTTACTGCCATTAATTATAGTAAAGAGAATCAACTTTTATATATAACCAGTCAAAAGGGTGTAGAGGATCAATTATATGAATTCAATCTGCAAAATGAAAATTGGAGAAACATCCCCGTACCATGCAGCGTCATTAATAAGCTTGAGGTTGCTGCATCAGGCACGCTTTACTTATTTGGCATGGGCGCAACAAAGCCTCATAATATCTATAAAAATACAGGTGATGAGTGGGTATCATTAACTAAATATACTGTTCCAGGCGTCGATTCTGATGAATTGGTTGAACCCGACATCATTACATACACTTCCTTTGATGGCCTGGAAATTGAGTCGTTATTTTTTAGGGCAAAAAAGGAAAATGACAATGGTGAAGTCATTTTTTGGCCTCATGGAGGACCTCAAGCGGCAGAACGGAAGTCCTTCAGAGCTTCATTTCAATTTTTCCTGAATCACGGTTACAGTATTTTTGCGCCAAACTTCCGCGGTTCTACTGGTTATGGTTTGGAATTCACGAAAATGGTAGAGGGAGATTGGGGAAATGGGCCACGACTTGATAATGTAGCCGGCCTTGATTGGCTAATAGACCAAGGACATGCACAAAAAGGGAATATCCTATTGATGGGCGGAAGCTTCGGAGGGTATATGGCACTTCTGCTGCACGGACGACATGCAGATTATTTTAAGGCAGTTGTCGATATTTTCGGTCCATCCAACCTCTTCTCATTTATCAATTCCGTTCCAGAAGACTGGAAGCCAATCATGGATCAGTGGGTAGGAAATCCGGAAAAAGATAAAGAAAAACTAATCGAGTATTCGCCAATCACCTATTTAGAATCGATGATAAAGCCAATGCTCGTCATTCAAGGAGCAAACGATCCCCGTGTCGTCAAAGAGGAATCAGATCAAATCGTTCAAGCCTTGAAGGGTAAAGGAAGAGATGTCGATTATATGCTTCTGGAAGATGAGGGACATGGATTTTCCAAAAAAGAAAATGAAATTGCGGTCTACCAAAAAATACTTTCATTCTTAAAGCGATTCACAGCAGTAACAGAGAAGGTATAATCCGTAACTAAATACTTCATTTATTTGAATTATCACCCCTGCCACTCACATTCAAGGTGATGAAGCAGGGTTTTTCATGTTGTTAAAACTGGATGTTTATTTTATTCGGCGGTTTGGGGTGTAAGTAAATAAGGGATTTAAAATTCAGAATTCCCTGAATAAACTCTAGTCACCTAGTCATAAAGTGCTATATAATATACGGAAAACTATTTTTTTGTTAAACGGAGTTGATTCGCATTGCCACGGGAGTTATTGTTATACATACTCGTACTTATAATAGCAGGTGCTTCAAGCTTGTTTCTGTGTTTATTTGCACAGTTAAAGATCAAGGATGCACCTGGAGCAAAAGCCTATATTCTCGTGACATTATTGTCTTCCATCTTTACTTTTTCCTATGCTTTCGAACTTTCCAGTACATCGTTAGAACAAATCATATTCTGGTTAAGGGTCGAGTACTTGGCATTACCATTCATCCCAGTATTCCTTTTGTTGATGTGCATTGAATATGTAGGTCAGAGAATTAAGAAGGTCTGGCAATATGCACTCTTCATCATACCGTTCATCACCATTTTCATGCATTTTACAAATGACCTTCATCACTTATATTACAAATCAATGGAATTGAGAAGCGATAGTCCTTTTCCAATTATTAAACTGGTGGGCGGCCCTTGGTTTTACGTACACTCCCTGTTTCTTTTTTTATGTGTGATGATAAGTATAATAATATTGCTAAAACAGGTGAAAAAATCTTCATTCAGATTCAGGATGCAAATATCAATGATGGTGGCAGGTCTTCTTATTCCTATAATAGCAAATTATTTTTATATAAATGGACTAAGCTCATATGGTATCGATCTTGGTCCTGTATCCATGAGTATCACGTTTATCTTTCATGGTGCGGCACTTTTGACTTTTCAAATGTTCAATGTAGCCCCGATCGCTCGGGAAACCGTCTTTGAAAGTATGAAAGAGGGAGTAATCGTTTTAAATCAACAGGGGTTGATTGTCGACTATAACCGTGGAATGCGCAAATTTTTGCCCATGTTGGATGAACATTCCATTGGTAAATCGATTACAAGTGTGCTAAATGGGAATCAACTTCTTAGGGGAATAATCGACCTTAAACAGGACAGTGACTTTAATTGCAGCATAAATGGTGATATGGTACATTACCATATTGGTTTTTCACCCGTGTTCAACAAAAACAACCTGTCTATCGGACAGATCATTACCTTCGCCGATGTAACTGAAAGAGTACTCATGCTGGAAAAGATGAAGCAACTTGCCAGCTTGGACGGATTAACCCAAATATTGAATAGAACATTTTTCATCAAAAAATCGGAAATTTTATTTGATGCACTAAGCATGGAAGGCGGCAATGTTTCAGTCATCATGTTTGATATCGATCATTTCAAAAATGTAAATGATACTTTTGGACATGAAGCAGGGGATGCGGCCATAACGCTTGTAGCGAATATTGCAAAGGAAAACATTCGGGAAGGAGATTTGTTGGGGCGTTATGGCGGTGAAGAATTTATCATATGTTTGCCGAATACCGCTTTACCCGCTGCATATGAGTTGGCCGATATGATAAGGGAAAAGGTTTCTGAAAGTATTGCAGTGGTTAATGAAGAGATGATTTCCGTTACCTGCAGTTTCGGGGTGACTACTGCATTAATTGAAGCTGGTGACCGAAGCATTTCCATCAAAACATTGATGCCACGGGCCGACCAAGCCTTATATGCCGCAAAGAAGAATGGCCGAAATTGTGTACAGATCATCGTCTAAATAGGACCATCCCTTTAAACCTTGAACTTGTTCCAGGTTTTTATCATTGTGTTCAAGATTCCAGACACATATTAAGCTGCCTTATTCATGATGAATGCCCTATTTTTTACTTGCTCTGTATACTCTATAACCGAGGCTGTTTCCGTAAGATAAAATGAGGCGGTAATGTGCGTCCATGACTCGTTCCAAGGATCCATTCAAAGGCTGAATGGATCTATTTGATGCTGAAGAATTCATTAATTCGTCTAAGACGGTACTTGATTTCAAGATTTTTAAATCTGTAAATCCGTTTTGTTGGAAGGCCTTTAACCATTCGGATTGCGTCAATAATTCCCTTAAATTATAAAAGTTAATGATTTCTTTTTTTGAGACAGGATCAAGGCTGGTTTCCGCTGTCATATCAATGGATAACAAAGTTCCTTCTAGTTTAAGGACCCTGTAAAATTCTCGGAGTGATTTTTGTATATCCGTGAATGCAGTCGTTGATTCGGCTATGATAAAATCAAAAGAATTATTGTCAAAAGGCAGTTCTTCTATTGAAGACTTATATAGGTCAATGCTTAAGTTAGCTTTTTGGAATCCTTTTTTTGCATGTTTCACCATCTCAGGGTGATTATCAAGCGCGGATACTTGGCAAAGAAACGTTTTTGCCAAGTAAGATGAGGTTTGCCCTGTCCCGCATCCGGCATCAAGGATTATTGACGTATGATCGATTTTTTCATTTTTCAAAATCCGCTTAGTCAGTTCAAATCCACCAGGGTGTGCCCCTTCAATTCCAAGTATGGCTAGTGCGTCTTGGTATGAGTGGTTCATGGCATAATCTCCTTTGGTACATGTATAAATGTATTTTATGCTTTGGTTTCAAGGAGTGATAAGGAAAATGGGAAAGACTTTTAAATGATTGGTGGGTATTTAATCCATTCATGCTAGTCCCTGAATGCATACGATGTAAAATCGAATGATAAGGGGAGTGCAAAATGGGATATCATAATTATTATCATAAATGCAGGCAAGGTGTGGGAAGACCGGTTGAAATTCGTACAAGCAGAGGAACCGTACATCGGGGAATCATACACCGGGTTACACCGAACCGTGTATATATTCGTCCATTTGACGGAGGCGGAAACCTTGGGGGTTTTGGTTATGGAGGTTTTAATGCAGGATATGGCTGGGGTGCCGCAAATGGATTTGCATTTGGTGCAATTGCATCTTTAGTTTTTCTCGCATTTCTCTGGTAATCGAATGAAGAAATTATAAAAAACCTGAAAATTTTTCAGGTTTTTATTTTGTTCCCATCGGAATTCTACCAAGAAACTGGTAATAAATATGAATAGATGTACAACTAAGATAAAGCTTTGAGTTTTGAATGGATTTGGCTTGTTTGCTAAGGTTAAAAAGACCGGGCAAGACGGAATCCTAGGTCGTCTATACAAAATGTCGGATGGCTGCGCCGGCGACATGAAGCTCCACAACCTCTAGCATCCTCAGCCCAGCTCCCCCCTCGAAAAATACGGTAGGTGCCGTACACTTGTTCATCATATAAGTCCCAGCACCATTCCCAAACATTCCCTAACATATCATGCAGCCCCCATGGATTCGGTTCCTTTGTTCCTACTTCATGGATCATGCCCCCTGAATTTTCGTTATACCAGGCAATCTCATTCAGCTCTCCGTATCTATAACGAGGAGTCCCGGCTTTACATGCATATTGCCACTCCGCTTCTGAAGGAAGTCGAAAACCGCTTGATTCCCGATCACAAACAATGTTTTCCCCATTTTTAGAATAACACTCTCCCAGCCCAGCTTTCTGTGAAAGCAGATTACAAAAAGAAATTGCATCATTCCAAGAGATATTCACAACAGGTTTTAGATCCCGATCAAAAGAATTAGGTGATTTATTTGTAATGGCATAGTAGAAATCCATAGTAACAGGATAACGTGCAAGAAGGAACGGTCTTACTTCAGCTTTCCATTTGCTTTTAATTCTATCGTCCCTTAATTCTATTTCGCCACCTGGAATTTTCTCCATTGAATAGTCAATGTAACTCATTATTTCCTTTGACAATCTACCTTCCTCCTACCGACCTTAATTTAAAAGTTTCACCACTTCCAAAACGATTAAATCAATATAAATATAAGGTTGGTTTAAATTTGTATTAAAATGACCGTTTTTAAAGCGACTCAAAGACCCCATTAATTTAATCTGAAGGTATAGGATCAAGCTTAGGCTTCATTACGCCCCATTTAATTTATATTAATATGTTTGTAGGTTTAGGAATACAAATTATAAGTGAGTTTCTTATACTTTAAATTATGGGGGAGAGAAGATGAACGAGTTTTTGGAGAAAACAGCTAGATTCGAGCATCGGTTTTGGCTGCAAATCTTAGGAGACCATGCCAGGTTCATCCATGAGTCTTTAGCGCCGGTTGAAGTGGAAAACATTGAAATTGCCTCTGAATTCATTCAAGTTTTTGATGCTCTCCTTGGTCAAGCCAATTCGGAAGAAATCTCGCAACTTACTGCCATCGCAGAAGAAGAGACATTAAGATTTCGGGAGTTTAAGCTAAGCCTAATTAAAGAACATCTGGTAGGTAAAATAAAAATACATCTTTCACCTTCATTCATTAATCATATGGTGAACGAATTAGAAGAATATTTAAGATTATTGAAATATTTCAATTCAGATCAAATGCCGCCGGTTTTTCATGAACTTCATCACCATTTAGTTTGGCTGTTAGATGCAGCAGGACATGCAGGTGCAATATCATCCAATATGGATGACGTTGAAAAAAGATTAAAAGAGAAAAGTGACCAATATAAAAAACATTTTAATGATTTTTATTTAAAAGCTGTTGAAATGGCTGGATTTTTACGAACCAATCTGTCAACATTCCCAGCATTGGAAAAAATGAATGCCGACGTCACATTGGAAATTAAATTCTTCCAGCACTTCCTGCTTGAATTGGAGGAGCTTGACCTTAGTGCGCAGGCTCTTGGAACGCTTTCGCCATTAATGGCAGATCATATGTGGCGAGAAGAATGTTATTATTTAACGAAACTCGCTGAATCGACAGACACGGAAAAGCCAAACTGCGATCCAGCGAAACCGAGGCTAGTTGATTAAAAAATACACATGGAGCCCTTTATATAAAAGGGGCTCTAGATCTGTTGCATTTTTACCGCCAAAATCAGTAGAATATGGAAAACACTTAGAAGAAGCGATCTGACATTAAGTCTTTTTGAGCTTTTTCCATATAGGAAAATACGTTTTTCTTGGCTGGTTAGCATTAAAGGAAGTTAATTCCTATCCTTATGTTATACTAAAAGAACCACAATTAATTATAGAAGTATAGGAGTGCTGAAAGATGTTTGGAAATACTTCCAATTTGACAGATGGCATTTATTTTGGAGAATCGTTACCACAACAAATCGCTAAACACATTTTAAAAAAAATAATTGAAGGTGAAATAGAAGCTGGTGAGAAAATCGTGGAAGAAGACATTTCCAAAGAATTGAATACTAGCCGTGCACCAGTACGCGAAGCCCTTTATTTACTGCAGGTTGACGGTATTGTTGAGAGAATACCTAGGCGGGGAACGATCGTCAAGCCATTTTCACAAAAGGAAATCATTGAATATAATGATGTTACGATCGGACTGATCCAGATGGGCATTGAATTTTCCCAAGGGAATTGGCACTCAGAAAATAAGCAATCATTACGACAGCATTTGGAAAGTGCAACCGATGAGTGTGAAAAAGGTAATGTTATCGAGTATCAAAAAAGGGCAACACAGATATTTCGATATATTTTTTCAATCGCTAATAACAAAGCATTAGCAAGATTTTTTGAAGAAGCCAGTCATATCCTCATGGTTTTTGCCCAAAGTCAATGGAATACGGAAACGATGGAAAGTTTCCATTTCAGATTAAAGATGTCTATTGAGGCCATTCTAGAAGATGATTTAGTTAAAGCAAAAAATGAAATTCATGAAGCCTTGAATCGTGGAGTGATGTAGAGTCTTTGACTCTAAAACCAAATTGTCGACAATCGACAAAAAGAATGTTATTATGTAATCGTATTCAAGCAAGAATATTATCACCAAGATCAAAGGGAGAAAGGGAGAATATTATGCAAGCATTTGATTTTACAGAAAAAGTAGCAATTGTTACCGGTGGCGGCGGGGGTATCGGCCGGGCAGCTTCTATTACACTTTCAGAAAATGGTGCCAAAGTGGTTGTTGTAGACCTTTCCGAAGAGGCTGGCATGCTAACGGTAAATGAAATCAAAGAAAAAGGCGGCGAAGCCAAATTCGTTAAAGCCGATGTTACAAAGGAAGACGATATAAAAAATTATGTTCAAAAAACTATAGATTTCTATGGAAAAATCGATATTTTCTTGAATAATGCAGGTTGGGAAGGCAAAATAATGCCTCTTATCGACTATCCTGCTGAGGTTTTCGATCAATTAATGTCAATAAATGTACGAGGTGTTTTCTTGGGCATGAAACATGTATTGCCCCATATGATTGAACAAAAAAGCGGGGCGGTCGTGAATACAGCTTCTGGAGCTGGTTTACTGGCAACGCCAAACATGGTTGCGTATGGCGCTAGTAAACATGCGGTTCTAGGAATGACGAAAACAGCTGGTGTCGAAGTAGCTCCACATGGTGTCCGGGTGAATGCCGTCTGCCCAGGTGTCGTCAACACGGCTATGATGCGGTCGATTGAAAACGGATTTGGTCAAGGAGATTCCGCGGCAGCTGAAGCGGCTAGAAAACAGTTGGAAGCAACGACTCCGGATGGCCGGTATGCTGAGCCGCAGGAAATTGCAAATCTAATGATGTACTTAGTATCCGATCTTTCCAGCCACATTACGGGTCAAGAACTTGTAATCGACGGAGGGGCCATTTTAATCTGATAAGCAACAAACTTTGTTAAAGGGGGACGAATACATGAGTTTACAAGGAAAGGTCATAATTATTACAGGAGCAGGCAGCGGAATTGGAAAGGAAACGGCATTTAAATTAGCTGATCAGGGAGCTATTGTCGTAGCGGCTGACTACAATGATGTTGCCGCTAAAGAAACGGCTGAAGCTATTCAACAAAAGGGAGGCACGGCATCTTTCGTGAAAGTGGATGTAGCTAGTGCGGAAGAAGTGGAGGCGATGGTCGAAGCTGCAATTGCCAATCATGGCACCATCAATGGCATTTTCAACAATGCTGGAATTGGACTAGTAAAACCATTTTTGGAGATGGATCCAGAATCATACCACAGAGTAGTTGATGTTGACCAACACGGCGTTTATTATGGCATGTATTATGCAGCAAGGAAGATGGTCGAGCTTGGTGTAACAGGCGCAACGATCGTTAATACAGCTTCAATATACGGGACGATGGTTTCTATTGGCAGCTTTAATTACCATGCTGCAAAAGCAGCAGTCATCGCGATGACTAAATCTGGTGCAATTGAACTTGCGCAATATGGGATTCGTGTTGTCGGTGTGGCACCAGGATTTATCGAAACGCCGATCATTGGTGAAGATCAAGAGTTCCTGGACAGTTTGGCTCAACTTCATATGAGGAAAAAATTGATTCAGCCAGAAAAAGTTGCTGAAGTTGTAACGTTCTTGTTCTCTGAAAAAGCGGATGCCATTAATGGACAAGTCATTCCAGTTGATGATGGATTCTTAAGCTTTAAGGGGTAATCAGTATAATTAAATAAATTTTCAAGATAACTTAAAAGGGGAGTTTTGACATATGAGCGAAAGATTCGATGGCAAAGTTGTAATCATTACAGGGGCAGGATCGGGTTTAGGTCAAGCAGCCGCATTGGAAATGGCTAAAGAAGGAGCTAAACTTTCATTAGTTGATTTAAACGACGCATCTTTGGAAGTGACAAAAAAATTAATCTTAGACATGGCACCAAACTCGGAAGTGCTTCTGGTCACTGCGGATGTATCGGATGAGGAAGCAGTAAAGAACTATGTAGACAAAACAGTCAGCAAATATGGCAGAGTCGATGGATTCTATAATAATGCGGGTATTGAAGGTAAACAGGCCCCTATGGCTGAATACGATAGCAACGTTTTCAACAAAGTAACGGACATCAATATCAATGGTGTTTTCTATGGTATGAAATACATTCTGCCAATCATGAAAGAACAAGGATCAGGGGCAGTGGTGAACGTGGCTTCTGTAGGAGGAATTCGTGCTGTGCTTAACCAAGCTGCGTACGTTGCAAGTAAACATGCTGTAGCAGGCTTAACAAAAACAGCTGCCATAGAATATGGCCAATATGGTATCAGCATAAATGCCATTGCACCAGGAGTAATCTTAACAGCGATGGTAGAGGGATCATTCAGGCAAATAGGCGGAGAGAATTGGGAAGAAGCAATGGCGGAATTCGTCAGTGTGAATCCTAAGAAACGCTTCGGTAAACCTGAAGAGGTCGGCCGTTTAGTCGCTTTCCTATTATCAGGGGAATCAGAGTTCATCAACGGTGTAGTCATTCCAATTGATGGCGGACAATCTTCACAATACTAATTGAGAAAGGGAGTGACAGTAGGTCACTCCCTTTTTAATTGTATCCTTTTAGTTAATGAGCAAACGAATTTAAATTTGGACAAAACGAAGACTTTTTCGGTTTTCGTTTTTTTGCATATTCAAAAATCAGTTCATATGAAACTATATACGATCCTTTAGAATTTGAACACATAGAAAAACGCCATAAAAGGCGATTTACAAATATTCAAGAAACCCCATCGTTACTTTTCTTTATCGTGTAGCTTATCTTCATATTCAGTTTCCAACATACCATATAGACCATTCATTTCTTGTTCATCTGGATCTGCCCCAAATTCGTTTCTATATTTCCCCTTTTTATCATCAAGGATTTCTTCTTTTTCACTCTTCTTGTCCATACATATCACCTCCAACCAGTAGGGTGTCTCATTGTCCTAAAAATATGCACTGTGTGACTCTGTTCCTTTTTAGATTTTGCGGCGGCTAAGTTAAGTGGTTGAGAAAATACACTAATTACAATTAATGCTAATCCTGTTTGCAGAACATTTAATTGGGTATTCTAAATAGTTATTACTGTTACAATTTGTTAAGATATAAATATATTAACTTAGAGATAACGGAGAGAGAATGTGAAGAAGAAACGTAAGAAATCAAAGAAAGTTTTTACCATTTTCATCCTGATTTTCGTATTTTTGCTCATTAAGGAGATCATGCAAACCCCATATTCCGAAAATGTTACCACATCAGTAAATACGCTTGATTCCTTTGCGAACGTGAAAAAGTATAGTTCACTTCTGCAAGACGAGTTGACTAAATACGGACTTGAGGAGCATACTTCGACATTGATTGCTTTGATGCAGCAGGAAAGCCGAGGGCGGGGCGGTGACCCAATGCAGGCATCTGAGTCAGCGGGCCTTGATCCAAATACAATCACTGATCCAACGGAAAGCATTAAGTATGGAGTGAAACATTTTAAGCGGATCAATGAATATGGCAATGAAAAGGGCGTGGATTTTGCCACGATCCTTCAAGCATATAACATGGGAATTGGTTATATTGATTTCGTTGCGAATGAAGGGGGCAAGCATAATGAAGAGCTTGCAAAGAAGTTCTCCATGCTTCAGGTCGAAAAAAACCCCACGCTCTATGATTGCGGCGGTGACAAAGATAATTTTCGATATCCATATTGCTACGGTGACTACACATACAGTGCGAAGGTATCTAAGAACATTGAGGAGCTTGGCGACAGTATATCGGCTCAAGCTGATAGTGAGTGAGGGAGAACAAAAAGCCTACTGAATGAAGTAGGCTTTTTGTATGTCATTTGTTGTTCAGCCATGGAAGGAGATCTTTATGTTTATAGAGCTTCTCGGATTCTGAAATGGTTTGTGAAAGAAGAATATCAATGGAATCAAGTAAGGAGATTAGGGCTTGTTTAACAGAACCACTCTCAAATTGCTCTAATGGCACAGGTAACTCTTCCTCGTCTAAAATAAAATATTCCCCACCCGGAAGCACCAATATATCTATAATCAAATCCTCAAAGGATACCAACTTATCAGCCATATATGTATTTCTTACAATATTAAAATAGGATCCTAAATAATTTCCGTCGTTATCTCTCCAAATGTATAAATTATAAGGACGGTCTTTCCAATAATAAGCAATTGTATAACTGCTTACAGGAATGGTTAATTTTATAGAACCCGCTTTCATCGTGAACGAATCCATGATTTCATGAAAAAGCACGACATGTTGATTTTGTTCTTTTAACAGCAAACAGTTATGTTCTACAACTATGGAGTCGTAACGGATTTTTCTTTCTATGATTTCATCGCCATGTTGTAGTGCTGGTATAAATATATTTTCCATTGTATCTATTTCTCCCTTAAAACCATTTAGATCATTTATGATAATATACTTAAGAAAGTTTATTCTTACTAATAGGGGCTATCGCCAGGAAAATGCGGATTTAAACTTTTAGGAAATTCAAATATCAAAACCTAATTTCACACCTGCAATACCGAGAAACTAGGTTTTAGTTACTTCAAAATCGTATGATTTTCAGGAATGAATTCAACTTTACTAGATAGATGTTTCTTAGGAACCTAACCCATATACGCCTGCTTTAAAGTTTTAATGTCAATTTTCTTCATTTGGAGCAGCGCTTTCATAACTCTTTCCGATTTTTCAGTGGCGGAGTCGTTTACCATCTCGGTTAGATATTCAGGGACAATTTGCCATGACACACCAAATCGATCTTTCAGCCAACCGCACACTTGCGCCTTTTCATCTCCACCTTCAGAGAGTTTTTCCCAATAATAATCCACCTCTTCTTGATTCTCGCAATTGATGATAAATGATATTGCCTCGGTAAATTTGAATTGCGGACCGCCATTTAATGCTACGAATGCTTGTCCGTCCAGTTCAAACTCCACGGTCATCACTGATCCCTCTGGTTTCCCGTGGATTTGATTTCCTGCATTACCATAGCGAGTGATTCTTCCGATCTTAGAATTTTCGAATATGGAAGTGTATAACTTCGCCGCCTCTTCAGCTTGTGTATCAAACCACAAGTTGGTTGTGATCTTTTGAATCTTATTTTTCATAATTTTTTCTCCTTTATTGTTCTCAAGTTTAGCCAGGAAAACTAAACTCTGCTATTATCATGGAAATGCGAATTTATTGGATAAGATTAAATACCTTGAAGGTACCCTATTACTATATACCATTTATCATGACCTATTGTAAGGGTTAGGGTGCCATTTGTGTATTCCAACCGATCATTAAACCTTTGCTAGTTACAATATCCTTGCCTGAAACACAAAAGGATATAGAAACTTTTCACCAGTGAAAAGCACTATATCCAAATTCCATTTCTCAGCTCTCGAAGTTAAATTGCCATTTGATTCCGAATTTATCGGTTAACTGACCGTAAATTTTACTCCAGAATGTTTCTTGGAGCTCTACACCAACCGTACCGCCTTCACTTAGTTTGTTAAAAATCGATTTAATTTCATCCAAATCATTACTGACATAAGCCAGGCTGATATTGTTTCCTTCAACAAAAGGCATTCCAGGAAAAGTATCTGAAAACATGATATTGCTTCCATTTATATTTAGCCTTGTATGCATGACTAAATCTTTCGCTTCTTCTGGAAGAGTAAAATCCGGATTAGGCGGTGTTTCCCCAAAGGTCATGATATTTGGTTGTTCCGTTCCAAAAACCTCTGCGTAGAACTCTACTGCTTGTCGACAATTCCCATTAAAATTAAGATATGCATCAACTGACATTTCTTTCACTCCTACTTTTTTATTTGTTATTCAATGCTCCAAATTTATTACATAATGCATTATTACCTTACGAAAAATTCCGGCGGTTCAATTCCGAGTGTTCTAAGGTAGATATAACCCTGGCCCCTATGGTGGATTTCGTTTTCCAAGGCATATTGAAGTCTATCAAAGTGGCTTTGTGAGGGACCGAAAAAAGGATCCTTTTCGACCACTCCAAGCGTTTCCTCGGTCATTTCCTCCCACAGCTTCCTCGTATCATCCCTTACTGCTTCGCATGCTGATACAAGTTCTTCTTTGGTAGAAATTCCGGCAAACGAATCTGGAAACTCCCAAACACCCAGTGCAATTCCACGCATATATGCAGTTTCAATGTTCATGATTTCTTTAACCATCCCTGCGAAAGGGCGAAGCTCGCTTGCCGGTGCATAATTAAACAATTCCTTTTCAGGGAAAGCTTCAACCACCCTCAACGTCAAGCTCCTGTTGCCTTCCAATATATTTAACAAACCCTCTTTCGATAGAACCACAATTTCACTCTCCTTTGAGAAATACTCTGTATAGAAGTTCTGTGAAAAATCAAAAAGTCCTGCTAATTACTGTATTTAAGGATTGCATAGCTTTTTTTATATACCGGTGTAGACTTATAAGTAACACTTAAATAATTAATAAAGGGGAAATGTCATATGTTCGGTTCCTTAAATAGAACAAAATTAATAAAAAATGATTTAAAAAGCATTGCGAAATTAATGTATCAGGATGTATCAAAAGATACTTGGGATCAAGAGAACCTAACAAAGAGAAATTTAGATTTCACTATTGAAAGCATTCGCTATATAGATGCTTATACGAAAAGATTATGTACTACTCAAATGGGTAGTGAACTTTTAAAGAATCATTTTGATAATTTTGTGATAAGAATAGGTGCCTATATTGGAGAAATTATAAAAAGGAATATAAATCAAGATTTTAAATGGTATGAATATGATTCTGTATATCATTTTTCTTCTGCACTTGATGGGGTGCATAGGGGCATTAAAACAGAAACGGTTCTTTACTCTAAAAAGAGAGATAGAGTTATAGTTCCTTTAACTGTGGTAGCGCAATATCTGGAAGGGAATTCGACATATACAGATTTCTTGAAATACGTAGAAGAAACAATTAAGCAAAATTCGTAAAAGATAACTGCTTTTCTTAAGCAATCGTGCAGGTTCAAAAACCTCCCAAAAATTCATTTTTGGTAAATATTGATTAAATCTAGCATATATAATACGATTTAATCAGTTATATATTTCCAACCAACATGATGCTTATACATAAATGATTCAATTAATAACGGAACCAGCAGAAAGGGAGAGAAGCAAATGATTAACAAAGTCGGGCAAATTATGTTATATGTAAATGATCAAGACGAGTCATTGAAATTTTGGACGGAAAATTTCGGTTTTAGCGTAATTTCTGAAGAAGATAATGGCCAAGGGCTAAGATGGATTGAAATAGCCCCAACAAAGGTAGCAGAAACGAGTATCATCCTGCATAATAAAGAATTCATTGCTAAAATGCAGCCTGAATTAAATCTTAATACACCTTCGTTAATGTTTTACTCGGATAATCTTGATGAATTATATAAAGACTTTTCAGAGAAGAATATCAAAGTGGGAGAGCTTGTAACTATGCCATCTGGAAGAGTCTTCAATTTTGCCGATAATGAAGATAATTATTTTGCGGTCATGGAAAAGAAGTAATTCATTTGGCTAAAGATTAAAAAAACATCAAAACAATTGTTTTGATGTTTTTTGATTAAACTGCGACACTTACGAAACTATTCAGTCGGCAGGCCTTGGCCCAGCAGGAATTCCAGAGTTTTCTACCGTCTTGATCGGCCGAACGGTAATGTCTCCATTTACGTAAATTTGACAAGATAAACGTAAATGATCTTCCATTCCTTTTTCCTCAAAAATCTTTTTTTCTTTATGTGTGACCTCCAAAAAATCACCCGCCAATATTTCAACTCTGCAAGTTGTACATTTAGCCTTCCCGCCGCATCGGTGGAGAATATTTATACCGTTATCTTCCAATGCTAATACTAATTTTTTTCCCATTTCAACTTCAAACGTTCCTTGGTCAAATACGGTTACATAAGGCATCCAATACCACCTCTTATATAGAATATCTTTCAACAGGTCATTAACATATCTATTCTTTTACCTTGTCCATATGACATAAAAAAATGTGAAGTCATTACTTAATTGATAGTAAAGATGAATAATTAATTATCGTGAAGACAAACTTTAAGTACATTCATAATTATAAATTTAACTAGGCATAACTAGAGCTACGAAAAAGATTGGTCTTTGCGAGACCAATTAAGATTTATTGAAAGAAAGAGAGTGAAATAATAAAGGGGAGGTGCATGACTGTGAATCATGGCAATTGTGATTTTTCACCAATGAAACAAATGTTAAAAGAGGATTTACGACAAGTAATATCAGCATTACAGGATAACTTAGAAGCAATGGGTGATGAAAATTATTGTCTTCTTGGAAATTTCGAGAAAATAAAGGATAAATTTATATACATCGATATGAAAGCAGCTACATTTTATTTGAATTGTTATTTGTCACCGTTTACGGACAAATATCCAGAGTTATCAACTTGCGTACAAAATTTGTCGAATTTGAGACACGGCGGCTTAATTGTGATTCAACGGGGAGACCCTATTGATTCATTGATTCAACCCGGTATTTCAATAGGCGCGGAGTTAACCCATTCTTTACTCGAATCAATTTTTTTCCCTGGAAATCCACTGCATGATGGTGCCGTTTTGGTTAATAAAAATCAGATTGTTTCCGCAGCAAATGTCCTTCCGCTTTCAGACAGATCAACAGGGGAAAAAAAACTTGGAACACGCCACCGCTCTGCATTAGGTTTATCTGAACGAAGTGATGCCCTGGTATTGGTAGTATCAGAAGAAACAGGAAGAGTTTCATTTGCGTTAGATGGAAATCTGTACCCGGTTAATACACATGGACCTATATAAAATTTTTGAGACAATTAAGTCCAATCGTGATTATGAATTCTAGGTAATTCTCACCTGGAATATTCATTTGTGTAAAAAACGTAAACGCTGGCTTCCATTTTTATTTTTCTCGGAATTACTGGTACAAAAAAGGCCATGAATTAATTAACCCGGTGATTTTTACCGGGTTTTTGGTTGCTTTTTATATAAAAAAAGGCATATGATAAACAAGGAGTCTCAATCAGAAAAGTTATAAAACGAAAGAGGATTTTAAATGATAACCATTAAAAGTGAACGAGAAATAAATTTGATGCATGAAGCGGGCAAACTTCTTGCTGCGACGCATAGAGAAATTGCAAAAATGATAAAACCGGGCATCACGACTTGGGAAATCGAAGAATTTGTCGATAAGTACTTGGCAGAGCATGGTGCTACACCAGAACAAAAGGGCTATAACGGATACAAATATGCAACGTGTGCTTCAGTGAATGATGTTATTTGTCACGGCTTTCCGCAAAAGAAAGCCCTAAAAGAGGGAGACATCGTTACGATTGATATGGTGGTGAACCTTAACGGTGGTTTGGCGGATTCCGCTTGGACATATGCGGTCGGTGAAGTTTCCGATGAAGCTCAGCGTTTAATGGATGTAACCAAAAATGCTTTATACAGGGGCATCGAAGTCGCACGTGCAGGAAATCGTCTCGGGGACATCGGGCATGCAATCCAGTCATATGCAGAAGGTGAAAAGTTTTCTGTTGTTCGCGATTTTACAGGCCACGGAATTGGTAAAACCATGCACGAGGACCCAACAGTCCTACATTATGGTAAGCCAGGTAAAGGTGCCCGTCTAAAAGAAGGTATGGTCATCACGATCGAGCCAATGCTGAATGCAGGAACATGGCATATGAAAATGGATCAAGACGGCTGGACGGCGAGAACGGCAGATGGAAAGCTTTCCGCGCAATATGAACATACCCTTGTCATTACAAAAGGTGAACCGATCATTTTAACGGAACAGTAAACTTAAAGAAGAAACGGCCCATGTTAAGGCCGTTTCTTCTTTTTATTTTTTACACTATTTCATAATAAACCTCGACAGAATATTCAAAATCCACTCCATCCAACATTAGATAGAATCCTAAAAATTAGTACTAGGCAGTTAGGCATTAAAAACTTTACTATTATGTGGCAGCACAGGATAATAAGGGGAAGGAAGAAATATTTAGATGATATGTTATATAAACAGTAAATAAAGGGGGTTTTGACAGTGAAGAAAGGGGAGAAACTGTCTGCAACGGTTGAAACGGTTGGGTTGAGCCAGCGGGAATTTTTAACGATTTTCTTACTTCACTCTTTGAGGATAAAAGCGAATTATCCAAGGGCGATTCATCAAGACCTGAAAAATACGTTCACTGGCAAAGTACATAGCTATGACTATTTATGTAAAATATCCAATACGCTAGTCGATTCCAATCATTTATCCTTATATACGAATAAGGGAAGAAATTATTATCAAATAACGGAAAAAGGCAAAGAGCTTTACATATGGTACCAAGAAAATTTCCTGGAACGGTTCTCCGAAGTGAAAAAGGTCATCGATCGCTTCATGTTCGATTTAAGGGGATCTGGTGAAAACCCACCGGTTGTTAATGAGCTTCCTGAAGAATACAGGTCGTATTTCTCGAAAATAATATCGGTGAAGGATCTAGTCCGTTATGTAACCTTAAAAGCCGCTTTCACTAAGAAGCCCATTTACATGGGGGAAATTGGCGATCTGCTTAAGAATCAGTTCGGTTGGATCGCTTCTAACGGTTATTTATACGATTTATCTCATGAAATGGAAGAGAACGGGCTTCTTGTCGGCAGGTGGGAAAGTGAAAAACGAACTAAACGCTATTTACGAATCACCGATGAAGGACAGCATCATTACAAACAGATTGCGGATTCTGCAGCATTTCAAGTTCAGGAAATCCAAAAATACATGGCCAGTGTCATTATGTTCTTAAAAGAAAAGAGTTAAATGGATATATGGAGCCCCTTAATTTTGCAAGGAGAATGAAGTTACATGCTTAAATTGAATCGTTCAAGGGTAAATGTTACTTAAAACACTTCTTAACAAGGGGGAATGAGTGATGGTGGAAAAACATGATGAAATGGGAAGCATATTCAGTTTCATTAAAGGCCAGGTAGATAAGCTGCCCATTTCACAATCAAAAAAGAACAAAATGCTCGACCAGCTCTTAAAGCTTAAAACGATGACAGTTGATGCAAGGGAACCGCGAATTGCTCTTGTCGGCAGGCGCGGTTCCGGAAAATCATCACTGATCAATGCGATGTTTGGTCAGGAGCTCCAATATGTCAGTTCCGTTAAATCCGGAACGGGTAAGGGAAAATGGCTATGGTACCCGAGTGATGCCGAGCCCAAGATTCGTTTGCTGGACTCCCGCGGGCTGGGTGAGAGTGAAGCTCCTACGGAAGATTTCGAAGAAGAAACACCATTGGGTGAATTGATAAAAGCGGTAACAGAAGAACAGCCTGATGTGTTTCTTTTCTTGATTAAAGCAAAAGAAACGGATTCACGGATTGAAGAAGATTTACAAGAATTGAATAAGCTGCGCAAGATCGTTAAAGAGAATCACCATTATGATGTACCCGTCATTTGTGTGGTCACCCAAGTGGATGAATTAGATCCGCCTCATTATAAACAAGCACCTTTTGATGCCAATCCTAAGAAAAAACAGAATATTGATGAAGCCATCGCTTTGATGTCAAAAAGATTTAAAGAGAGTGAAATACCACTTTTGAACATCATTCCTACTTGTTCGTATATTGATTTTGATGAAAGTGGAAATATTGAATATGATATGCGTTGGAACATAGATTTGCTGTCTGATTACTTAATTGAGGCCTTACCCAGTGAAGCGAAGCTGAAGACAGCCAAAGCGATGCAGAGCCAATTCGTAAAGAAAAAATTCGCGCGGACGATAGTGGGAACGTTTACGGCAATCGCAGGTTTAATCGGTGCAGAGCCAATACCTTTTGCCGATTTTCCCATTTTGACCGGCATTCAAGGTTTGATGATTGTGGTGATTGGTTTTATCGCGGATAAAGAAATCAATACAAAAACCGCAAGTGAATTCATTGCTGCATTAGGGATCAATGTCGGAATCGGTCTCCTAGTCAGGGAAGGTGTCAGGGCTGCAGTCCGTTTCATCCCAGGAGCCGGCCTAGCCGTTTCGGGTGCGGTAGCGGGCGCAGTCACATATGGAATCGGGCAGGCAGCGATAGCTTACTTTCTCGAAAACAAAAATATTGATCAGGCTAAGGAAGCTTACAAGAACGCGAACAAAGAATATAAAAATGAAGACATCGACTCTTAATGGGCAGATTCGAACCATAAACTACACTAAGGTGATATGATAAAGTGGAGTTAGCAGTTCTGTTTCTGCTGCTGGATGGTCCAGGATTTTTGTTTACTACAGGAGGGGTGATCTTCATGTCGTTTTTTCAATCACAGAAGCAAAAAGAATATATACAAAAATTAGAGGAAGCGATTCAGTCGTTTTCCGGCCGATCTGAGGCACTTGATGATTCAAAGGGATTTCCTTTTGAAAACATTCAGGAGTTAAAGGAATTCGGATATCCCCGATTAACGTTAGCAAAAGAGGATGGAGGGTACGGCGGTTCCTTATATGATTTTCTCCTATGCCAAGAAAAAATAGCTCAATATTGCGGCCCAACAGCCTTAGGAATAGGCTGGCATGTCGGAACCGTCCTCTCCTTAACGGAGAAGAGACCGTGGGAAAAAGAAGTCATGAAAGAGTTGTTTGATGAAGTGTCGAAGGGTGCTCTAATCAATACGGCAGCATCTGAGACTGGAACGGGAAGCCCGACGCGCGGTGGCAGACCGGAAACGATCGCTATCAAAAAGGGTAAACAATGGAATTTGAATGGAAGAAAGACTTTTACTACACTCTCTCCCATCCTTGATATTTTTCTTGTAACGGCATGGGTACCCGAAGATGAGTGTTTAGGCACTTTTTTAGTTCATCGTGATGTAACGGGTGTAAGTATAGAAGAAACTTGGGATATGATCTCCATGCAAGGAACAGGAAGTCATGATATGGTGTTAACTGATGTCAGCCTGCCTGAAAAGTATTATGTCATGAAAAGCAATCCTGGTGAAAAAAGAAAACCTGAAGCGTGGCTATTACATATACCGGCTTGCTACTTGGGAATTGCAGTGGCTGCCAGAAATTACGCAGTCGAATTTGCGAAAACCTATTCTCCCAATAGCTTACCAGGACCAATCAGGGACCTTCCGAATGTTCAACGTACAATTGGGGAGATGGAACTGGAATTGGGCGAAGCACATCATTTCCTCTACTCTGTCGCAGAAAAATGGGTGCGGCAGCCTGAAGATCATGATGAACTATCGAAGCAATTGGGTGCTGTTAAGTTATCGGTCGTCAATAAATCGATTTCCATCGTCGATAAAGCGATGAGAGTCGTCGGAGCCAAAAGTTTACAACGAAACAATCCCCTGCAACGCTATTATAGGGATGTACGCGCAGGTCTCCATAATCCTCCGATGGATGATGCGACTATAACGATGCTCGCAAAATCCGCTCTTTATTAAGTTCATATTCGAATATGGCACTGAAATGACTTCGTCGTTTTCAGTGTTTTTTGCTATTCTTTTTCTAATATTATTTTGTGTTTTCGTTGCAAGTGCAGTTTTTAGGAGGGAGCTAGTACCTATTAGGTGAGTCTTTTTTTGTACACATGTACCACTTCTAGAGTGTGGGGAAAATTAGAACAAAACATTTATAAAGTTAAGGTTGGAAAAGCCAGGTATTCACAAACTTAAGAACAAACATCTGAACGAATTTAATGGATTCTCAATGCAAAATAAAAAGAGTCAGGAAAAATACTATTCACACCGAATCAAAGGGAAGGTGCCCTGCCACCCAAATATTAGTTGAAAGCTAACTCATAGAACCATTTTGGATTCAATTTTTTGATGGATTAAAGTATGGATAATTTTCATAAGATACCCACAATTTTAAGTTCTGTTAGTAATTTAAAATCTACCAAAGAACATATCAATTTCCGGAAGATATTTGGGGTATTATAGATATTTTGTCACTTCTGCTCAAATACTGCATAATTTTGTAATGATAATGTAAATTAAGGAAAATATGTGTGTCACTTAAGGATGATAAAATTATAAAAAAGAGATTTTATCGGGGGAAATAGTAAATGAAAAAAATTATTGCTTCAGTAGTAGTGACGGGATTGTTACTTTCGAATCCTTTGGTAAGTAATGCTGCATTAGGAGACCGTACGTTAAAAAGTGGAATGACTCATACCGAAGTAAAACAATTACAAGGGGTTTTAAAGAATAAAGGGTACTTCACTAATAAAAACACTACTACATATTTTGGCACGGTCACTAAAAGTTCGGTAGTGAAATTTCAAAAAAAGAAGGGCTTGAAAGCTGACGGTATTGTAGGTCCGAATACATATAAGGCTTTGGGGATTACGAAAAAAACTGCTCAAAAGTCAAACGGTAATTCATCTACTAATCTGGTAAGTAACGCTAAAAAGTATTTGGGTGTACCCTATGTATGGGGAGGGAGTACACCAAAAGGTTTTGATTGCAGCGGATTTTTAAAATATGTTTTCGAAAAAAGTACCGATGTGACTTTGCCTAGAACTGTTGCTGAAATGTATAAGAAGGGGAAAAAGGTTTCTTCACCAAAAGTTGGGGATCTTGTTTTTTTTGAAACCTATAAACCTGGCGCCTCTCATGCGGGCATTTATATTGGAGGGAACCAATTCATTCATAGTTCCTCCTCAAAAGGTGTAAGTATTACTTCGATGAATAATAGCTATTGGTCAGAAAGATATTTAGGTGCAAAAACATATAATTGATAGGGTTGACTTTTAACTTTTATAACAATAAGCCCAGTTCTTTTTCAAGTACTGGCTTTTTTTCATTAATCTACAAATAGGTTATTATATCGAGAAGTCCTATGAAGATGATAACCACACTTCTTTCTTTATTATTAAGGAACCTTCTGCCCCAATCCGAAAAGGTTTAACCATGAAACAGATGCTTTAATGTTTTATATGATCTTTAATGAGCATTTTTGGTTTTACATAAATTACTTGAAGTTGGCCCCTTGCCAATACCGAGAAACAAAGCACTCGAAATCGGAGAGAATCCGCCAACCCGTGCAACTAAAATAACTCCTAGTAATAGAAAGTCTCTGAATCGGTGCTTGGCTTTTTTGTCTTGTGGGCATTGCATTAAAGCGATTGAAGGCAGTGTAGAGAAATTGCCTGGAGTTAACACTGTGAAAGAAAACTTGGATTCAGGAACTGTTGAAGTGGAATTTAATCCAGACATGTGCAATAACATTTAATATTGAATCACGATTTCGTTTAGAATAACATATACTTTACCGGGGTATGGTTTATTATAACCCTGGTCGTTAATTGTTTCCTAACATCCTATTGAAATGAAATTTGATAAAACTGGCTGCTACAAAGTGTGGGGAGATTTTAAATTTGATGTAAAGTCAATAGCTATCCATTTGTTAAAGAGGTCAAATAAAAAGGAAAAAGGGGATTTCATATGAACTTAGATGGGGTTAGCAAACATCTATTAATTTGCAACGGGAAAACATGCACGAAAAATGGAGCAGAAGAAGTAACAGAGACCATTAGAGGGGAATTGAAAAACTTAGAACTACAAAAAAAGATTCACACAACAAAAACATTATGCAACGGCCAATGCAAGCATGGGCCGATCACTGTTCTATATCCACAAGGAACCTGGTATAAAGAAATGAATAAAACAAAAAGTAAAGAACTTATTCGTCAATTGAAAGAAAATGAAAATGTTCATTTAGGTTCAGAACTTTATTACCATGATGGGAAAACATACAAGAACCATGAGAGTGAATGAACTGTAACATCTTACTTCTATATCTAAAAGGGTTTCTGTACAAGGAGCTTTTCTGGAAAAAATTGCGATATTCAATGGACTGATCATTTATACCAATCAGCCCATATTTCCATCAATAGCGTTTCTTCTTCCCATTAATACTAATTGAAAATTGGTCTATTAGAAAAAATGGAAGTTTTGGAAAGAGCATTAGCGTCTATGCCAGAAGTATTGGAGTTTCATTGTTTAACAGGTGAGTAGTAGAAAATTCAATATTTTTACCAATCTGAGGGAAAAATACCCGTTCGTAAAAGTACACTTTACGAACGGGTATTTTCCTGGATGGCGGAAGAGGAAACTTTTAATTCCTTCATGTTAATTTCACTAGCTTATTATTCTCTATCTTGTTAAGATTGATATACCTGTCTAAATCTTCGAAAAATATCGAAAGTTCGGTGTGAAAATGAATCTTATGACAAAAGATTTACTGATTAACTTTTTAATTATCCTTTTTCCGATCTTTTTATTGCAAATGAGCTATCTAGTGAAGTACGTATACCGTTTAGATGCATTAAAAGGATCCTTCCTATCGATTTTCCCTATTCTTTCACTTGTTCTATGCATGTTATTTCCCGTTGTTATAGAAAAGGATTTTGTTTGGGATCTTAGATGGATCCCTTTTCTATTAGGCGGTTTATATGGAGGCTACCGGTTAGGAATCATATTGATAGTCATCACTCTTGTTATCCGCTATTTATCAGGGGGGGATAATGGATTTTATATATCATGCATCACTTTTCCACTAATGGGAATTTCCCTGTTTTTTATATCTAAGTACTATCTAAAAATGTCTGTCAGTAAAAAAATCCTTATTGGCATATCATTAATATTCATTGTCCATATTCTTACGCAGTTTATTTCAACAGTCGTATTTGAACTTACTATCGGCATAAGCATATGGAAACAATACTTCACGATCCAAGTCATTGGAATCGTTGTTGTAATCTTACTATGGGAGGTCATCCTCACTAATTTTCAGGTTCTCGAAAAATTAGTGAAAGCGGAAAAATTGCAGATCGTTAGTCATCTGGCTGCAAGCATATCTCATGAAGTCAGAAATCCCCTTACAGTTACCAGGGGATATATTCAAATGTTAAGTGAAGACGTGTCTTCCCATACAAAGGTCAAGTATGCAAATATTGCACTGAAGGAATTGGATCGGGCCACGGATGTCATTAATGATTATTTGACGTTTGCTGCCATAAGCCCTGAAAACACGGAGCGATTAAGGGTATCAGAAGAAATTCAGCATGTCGTGAACAGCATAAAACCCTTGGCTAGCAATAATGGAACTGAATTGAAATTATCCTTATTCGAAGATGGAGCTTATTATATCATGGGGGAAAGGAAGAAATTCCAGCAGTGCTTGTTCAATATCTTAAAGAATGGGATAGAATCGATGGACCATGCTGGCGAAATATACATAGATTTAATTCATGCTGCCTCCACCATCCAAATTAAGATCCAAGATCAGGGAATTGGAATGACACAGGAACAGATATACCGTTTAGGTGAACCTTACTTCACGACAAAGAATAAAGGGACGGGATTAGGAATGATGGTTTCATATAGCGTTATCAAAAGCATGGAAGGAACGGTGCATGTGTCAAGTGTACAAGGGAAAGGGACATGTTTCTCTATTAACCTGCCCATACATAAATACGAGCCTATTTAGTTTAGTGTAAATTGACGGTTTTATACACATAGATTACAATTTAAGTAAACTACCAATATTATGAAATGATTCAATGACGCATTTGATACCTAAGGGAGATGATTGTATGAAATCGCTTACAGATGGACAAATCATTTGGGAACCGACAAAGGAACAAATCGAGCAAACGGTATTGACTCAATATGTGAAATGGTTAAAAGAAAAGAAAGGTTTAACGTTTCATGATTATCATGAATTATGGAAATGGTCGGTAGATGAACTGGAGGAATTTTGGGCTTCAATTTGGGATTATTGTGATGTAAAAGCAGCCAGGAAATATGACAGGGTTTTAGCGGAGCAATCAATGCCAGGTGCGAAATGGTTCGAGGGGGCAAGGCTTAATTATGCTGAAAATGCATTATGGAATGAGCAAGAAGAGAAAACGGCGATTTTTTTCCGTTCCGAACATATCAGGCAGCAGGAAGTCAGCTGGAAAGAGCTGAAAGAAAAAGTAGCTTCTGTCGCCCATTCATTAAGGCAACTTGGTGTGAAAACCGGTGACCGTGTTGTTGCCTATATGCCAAACATACCTGAAGCTGTCATAGCTTTCTTGGCAACAGCAAGCATAGGTGCCATTTGGTCCAGTTGTTCACCTGACTTTGGGGCAAGAAGCGTCATAGATCGTTTCAAACAGATTGAACCGGTTGTATTACTGGCTGTTGATGGATATCAGTACAATGGAAATGTATATGATAAAACATCAGTCGTCTCCCAGCTTAAACAGGAATTGATCACTGTAAAGCATACCGTTCTGGTACCTTACATAGAAAAAAAGATTTTGGAAGTGAATCTGGCAGATACGATTCCTTGGGATGACCTTTTAAAAGAAAAGACAGAATTATCTTTTGAAAATGTTCCGTTCGATCATCCGCTTTGGATTCTCTATTCATCAGGCACAACCGGAATGCCAAAACCAATTGTACAAGGGCATGGCGGTATATTATTGGAGCATTTAAAATCAACAAGAATCCATCAAGGCATGACTTCCGAGGATACTGTATTCTGGTTTACGACGACAGGCTGGATGATGTGGAATCTCCTTATGGGCGGTTTGCTTAATGAAGGGACCATCGTCCTTTATGACGGCAGTCCTTCTTTTCCGAATATGGATGCCCTTTGGGAATTGGCTGAAGATACAGGCATGACTTTCTTTGGAACAAGTGCACCATTCCTTACGAATTCCATGAAGTTAGGAAACAAGCCAATGGGAAAATATGATTTATCGAAATTGAAGGCTCTTTTTTCAACTGGGGCTCCATTGTCTGGCGACGGTTATAAATGGGTGTATGAGAATGTCAAGAAGGATATCTGGCTCAGTTCATCCAGTGGCGGAACCGATGTTTGTGCCGGATTTGTAGGTGGAGTTCCAACATTGCCCGTAAGAATCGGAGAGATACAAGGAAGAGCATTGGGTGTTTGTGCGGAAGCTTTTGATGAGCATGGTCAAACATTGATTAATGAAGTCGGTGAATTGGTAATTACCAAACCGATGCCATCCATGCCGCTATACTTCTGGAATGATCATGACGGGACAAGATACTATGAGAGTTATTTCGATACGTATCCTGGCATATGGAAACATGGTGATTGGATAAAGATTGACGACAAGGGCAGCTGTATCATTTATGGTCGTTCCGACTCGACCATCAACCGTTCTGGTGTTCGGATGGGAACTAGTGATATCTACCGGGTCGTCGAAGCGATCGACGAGGTGATGGAAAGCCTTGTCATTGATAGGGAAGTGCTTGGCCGCGGTTCCTCACTGATGCTGTTCGTTGTCCTTAAACCCGGTAATGGCCTGGATACAGCATTGACGGCAAAAATCAAGGAACAAATCAGAGGGCATGTGTCCCCTCGCTTTATCCCTGACCAAATCCATGTCGTTGAACAAATTCCCAAAACGTTGAACGGAAAGAAAATGGAAGTCCCGATACGTAAAGTGTTATTAGGTTTCGAGTTTGATAAAGTAGTGAATGCAGACTCCATGGGAAATCCAGAATCGCTACAGTTCTTTAAAGAATTAGCGCTCGAGTTGAATGAGAAAAAAATATTCTAGCAATCAGGCGGAGCAAAATGCTCCGTCTATTATTAGTTTTCCTGAATGGGCTTGGTGTTAATTCTCCAATAAGTTTCTATCATTTGGATTGGCCTACCGTCTTAAAAAGAATATGTATTGATGGAAATATTTTCTTGACAATTTTAAAACAGCTGAATAGAATAAAATATATAGTCAGTAAGTACTGACAGTCTATTCAGGGGAAGTGAGAGCATGAGCAGCAGTAATAAGCTAAGTACCGATGATAAGCTGCTGTTGGCGGCAATCGATCTAATCGCAGAGAAGGGATACAATGCTGTTACTACTCAGGAAATTGCTGGTGCCGCAGGTTTGAGTGAAAAAACACTGTTTCGTCGGTTTGGAAGCAAGCTAAATCTTCTAGAAACAGCATTTAATCGATATCATTATGCCGAAGAGATGACAATACTTTTTAATGAAGAGCAAATCGTGTGGGACTTACATTCAGACTTACAACTGATCAGTCGAACATATCATGAAATCATGAATCGTAACCGTAAAATGATTATGATAAGTATCAAGGAGGAAGGCAATTTACCTGGGTTTCGAGAAAAAACACAAAAGCACCCTCGACAGTTACTGAAAATTTTAACAAACTATTTTAACACGATGTATGAGAAAGGAAAGCTTATTCACACTGAACCAGAGCTTCAGGCACTGTCGTTCATGATGATGAATTTTGGAGCCTTTATGAACAACCTGGATGCCGATGAAAACTATCCAACCGTATCCCTGGAGGCATTTATAACTGAGAGTGTGCAAATATTTACTAGGGCTTTAACTCCCTAGTTTTTTATTAAAAATAATGACAGTCAGCACTGACACCCTTTAATGATAAAAGGAGATGCCAATTATTAATGAATTGAAAAAAATATGTTAAATGACAGGAGATTATGAATATGAAATCAAGTAATACAATAGTATGGATTAATGTATTTACAGCTAAACCAGGCAAACTAGATGAATTGGTTGCTATCCAAGCTGAAGAACTACTCAATTTTAAGAAGGGATCACAAGGTGTTCCTGGTTGGATCAGCAGCCGTTGGCATCGTTCTGTAGAAAATAACAAGGCAATTATGGTAACTACCTTTGAGAGTATTGATTTTCATAAAAATTGTTTAGAAAAAAGTGAATTTAAAGAACATTTTAACAAAATAAACCATCTCATTGAAGATACAGAAGGTGGGTACTACACGTTAGTGGAAGAGATAAAAAATATGTAATCAAACAAATTATGAGGTTTTTATTCTTAACCAATTTATTTGCCAGTCATTAACGAGGAGGAGAAAACATTGGGAAAATTAAATATCGGAATTATCTTAGGAAGCACACGTATAGGACGCGTAAGTCCACAAGTAGGAAGTTGGGTAAAAGAAATAGCTGATGAACGAAAAGACGCAAATTATGAAATCGTCGATATCGCAGATTTTAACTTGCCATTTGTTGGAGAAGGCACTGGTAAAGAACCAGGATTATTAGCTTGGTCAGAAAAACTTTCTGGCTTGGATGGTTTTGTGTTTATCGTACAAGAATACAATCACAGTATTACAGGGGCCCTAAAAAACGCACTTGATTCCGCACGTGATGAATGGAACAACAAAGCTGCGGGCATCGTGAGCTATGGTTCAACTGGCGGAGCCCGTGCAGCTGAACATTTGCGTGGCATCTTAGGGGAATTACTAGTTGCGGACGTTCGGGTAAATCCAACATTATCGCTATTTACAGACTTTGAAAACTTCAAGACGTTTAAACCAGCTGATTTACACCTTGGGAATGTAAATGCAATGTTAGATCAAACGATTGCATGGAGCGGTGCACTAAAAAATTTACGGTAAGCTTGATAGTTTAATAGCTAGGTCCTTCCTCTCTAACTATTTAACAAAATTCATGTTAGTAAGTACTGAAACCTAAATAAAAGGTGCATAAAGAGCTTATTCCTTAAGATTAAGCAGGCTGCTTTCCACATTCAAACCATCTTTGAACTTCAGTTATAAGTGAATTCGGATCGTATATTTTAAACAAAACGAGACAAAACGAGACAACAATCTCATTTTGTCTCGTTTTGTTTCTGCTGAAAATAGTTAAAGTCCCAATTTACCGCCTCCTATTTTGGCACGGCAATTGCAATATATTAAATTGACTCATTATTAATGATTGGGGGCTGAAAAATGGAAACGGTTCAATCGAATGAAATAAAGTTATCTCAGGACAAGGCTTATTGGATGTACAAAAAAATGCTGGAAATCAGAAAATTTGAAGACCAGGTTCATGAATCTTTTGCAAAGGGGATATTGCCAGGGTTTGTCCATTTGTATGCTGGGGAAGAAGCGGTAGCTGTCGGAGTATGTGCTCACCTATCCGAAAAAGACAGCATTACAAGCACTCACAGGGGGCATGGTCATTGTATAGCAAAAGAATGTGATCTTAACGGGATGATGGCTGAAATATATGGGAAAGTGACAGGGCTTTGCAAGGGAAAAGGCGGTTCCATGCATATTGCCGATTTGGATAAAGGGATGTTAGGCGCGAACGGGATAGTCGGTGGTGGCTTTCCGCTCGCATGCGGTGCAGCATTAACTGCCAAATATAAAAAGACCGATCATGTTAGTGTTTGTTTTTTTGGTGATGGTGCCAACAATCATGGAACATTCCATGAAGGGATAAATCTGGCGGCAATCTGGAAGCTGCCCGTTATATTCATCGCTGAAAATAATGGGTACGGGGAAGCCACGCCTTTTAACTATGCTTCAAGCTGCAAAACGATAGCCGATCGGGCGATAAGCTACAATATCCCGGGTGTCCGGGTGGATGGGAAAGATGTATTGGCTGTGTATAAGGCTGCTGAAGAAGCCGTTCAGAGAGCTCGCAGGGGAGAAGGCCCATCATTGATCGAATGTGTTACTTATCGTAATTATGGCCACTTCGAGGGAGATGCACAGAAGTATAAAAAAGAACAAGACAAAAAAGAGCATAAACAAGAGAAAGATGCGATTGCCCTATTTAGGAATTACTTGCTGAATCAGAATCTGCTGGCGGAAAAAGAACTGATTTCTCTTGAGAATGCCGTTGAGGAATCTATTAAACAAGCAGTCAAGTTCAGTGAAGATAGCCCGTATCCAGAGGCATCCGATTTATTAAACGATGTTTATGTATTCTATTAAACTATAAAAGGAGGAATTGAGATGAGTAGAAAAATCAGTATGTCACAAGCAATAAATGAAGCAATGGCCATGGCAATGAGAAAAGATGAAAATGTCATCCTTATGGGAGAAGATGTAGCCGGCGGTGCAGAAGTTGATCATTTGCAGGATGACGAAGCATGGGGTGGTGTCTTAGGTGTCACAAAAGGATTGGTTCAAGAGTTTGGCCGGGATAGAATTCTTGATACACCCATTGCGGAAGCAGGATATATGGGAGCGGCAATGGCAGCCGCTTCGACAGGCTTGCGACCGATTGCCGAGTTAATGTTCAACGATTTCATTGGCAGCTGTTTGGATGAAGTATTGAATCAAGGTGCGAAGTTCCGCTATATGTTTGGCGGTAAAGCACAGGTTCCCGTGACGATCCGTACGATGCATGGTGCAGGGTTCAGGGCTGCAGCTCAGCATTCACAAAGTCTCTATGCCTTGTTCACTAGCATTCCAGGATTGAAGGTCGTCGTTCCCTCTTCCCCCTATGACGCAAAAGGGCTCTTACTTTCAGCCATTGAAGATAATGACCCTGTCATCTTTTTTGAAGATAAAACGCTATACAACATGGTAGGAGAGGTTCCGGAAGGCTACTATACAATCCCAATCGGCAAAGCTGAAATTAAAAGGAAAGGCTCGGATTTGACGGTCGTTGCCATCGGTAAACAAGTTCACACCGCGATGGAGGCTGCTGAAAAACTCACAGCGAAAGGCATTGAAGTTGAGATTGTTGACCCGCGGAGCTTGTCACCACTGGATGAAGAATCGATTCTCTCCTCTGTGGCAAAAACAAATCGTTTGATCGTGATCGATGAAGCGAACCCAAGATGCAGCGTCGCAACGGATATTGCAGCACTGGTGGCGGATAAGGGATTTGACACGCTCGATGCGCCAATTAAGAGGATTACGGCACCACATACACCTGTACCTTTTTCTCCACCGCTTGAAGATATTTACCTTCCTACATCAGAAAAAGTGATACAAGTCGTTTCAGAATTATTGGGGGAGCCTTCCATCCTAGGGGTGTAAATAAATCCATATGATGCATGCTCCAGCTTTTATAGAACTGAAAAAGTTGGAGCAACAAAACCAATGATGGACAAACAAACCATTCTGAAGGGAGAAATAAGATATGGCTGTCGAAGTGGTAATGCCGAAATTGGGCATGGCAATGAAAGAAGGTACTGTTTCATTATGGAGTAAGGCTGTTGGGGATGCAGTCGAAAAAGGTGAAGCAATAGCCAGCATCAATTCAGAGAAAATAGAAATGGAAATTGAATCTCCAGCTGAAGGTACGATTTTGAATATAGCTGTTCAAGAAGGACAAGGAGTACCTCCAGGAACCGTTATCTGTCATATTGGAAATCCGAATGAAAAAATAAAGATCGATGAACCTGTTGCTGAAGAAACACAGTCGAAAATTGCTGTACAAGAAAAGCCGAAAACAATAGAGTCACCCATTTTGCCAATGGGAGATCGATTGATGATCACCCCGGTTGCACGAAAAATGGCACAGGCAGCGAATCTTGACATCGAGACGCTACAAGGTACCGGGCCAGGCGGAAGAATCACAAAAGAAGATGTACAGAAAGTAATCGAGAAAAGGGATTTGATGCCGGTAAATACAGAAAAAAGCATAGTTCCCCCACCCCAACCTACTTTAGAGAGACCGCAGCAGATTCCTGTGACCGGAATGAGGAACATCATCGCTAAACGTATGAAGGAGAGCTTGCAAAGCAGTGCCCAATTAACTATAGCGATGAAAGCTGATGTCACTGATCTAGTCATTTTGCAAAAACAGACTGCTGAAACACTGCAAAAACATGAATCAACTAAATTGACTATAACGGACTTTGTTGCGAAGGCAGTCGTGCTTTCACTTAAAGAGCATCCTAAAATGAATAGTGCTTATATTGAAGATAACATCATTTTGTATGAGCATATCCATCTTGGATTAGCGGTGGCCTTGGAGAATGGACTCGTTGTTCCCGTCATAAAAAATGCCGAAAATTATACCTTAAGACAGTTATCGAATAAGGGGAAGGAATTGGCGCGATGTGCACGTGACTCTCAATTGCCTATTGAAGACATGCAAGGGTCCACTTTTACTATCAGTAACCTCGGGGCATATGGAGTTGAGCACTTCACACCTATTCTCAATACACCGGAAACGGGGATACTCGGAATTGGCTCTGCTTACGATACCCCGCTTTATATTGGCGAAGGTTTGGAGAAGAGAACGATCCTGCCACTCAGTTTAACTTTTGATCACCGTGTACTCGACGGGGCACCCGCGGCTGCCTTTTTACAAACACTAAAACGGTATTTAGAAGAGCCGATCACCGTGATTTTATAGAAAAGGAGTGAAACTCTTGAATCGTATAGCAATTATAGGCGGAGGTCCTGCAGGGTATGTAGCGGCAATCACTGCTGCCCAGCAGGATAACGAAGTCATATTGGTAGTGGATGGGCCATTGGGGGGCACCTGTTTAAATGAAGGCTGCATGCCAACGAAGTCATTATTGAAAAGTGCCGATACGTATGACTTGGTGAAAAATGCCGGGCAAATGGGAATTCGCCTTCCCTCCAATTCGATTGAAGTCGATTGGGATACCGTACAGGAACGAAAGAGAGAGGTCATATCTAAACTAGTGAACGGCATTCGATATTTAATGAGTAAGAATAAAATAAAAGTCATTCAGGGAAGGGCTTCCATCCTTTCAAGCAATCGACTGCTGATCGAGAACGGAAATAAAAATGAAGTAATCGAGGCAAGTAAGATCATCATTTCAACGGGGTCAGAACCGATTCCACTACCTCTTGCGCCGTTTGATGGTGAATGGATCATCCACAGCGGCCATGCCATGTCACTTCCTGCCATTCCCGATTCGCTGATAATTGTCGGAGGTGGTGTCATTGGATGTGAATTTGCCAGTATTTATAGCAGGATGGGCACCAAGGTCACCGTTATCGAAATGGGGGAAAAGCTGCTTCCAGGGGAAGATGATGATATCACAAGGATTCTGCATGACGAATTGAAAAACCAAGGCGTTACAGTCCATACCTCCACATCTGTCAAAAACATCAATGCAACCAGTAAGACGGTATATTTAGAGAATAGCGATGGCAAATTGGATGAAATGCATGCTGATTACGTACTCGTATCAATAGGGAGAAAACCAAGAGTGAACGGAATGGGCTTAGAGGGAAACGATATTGATTTTTCCCGACTTGGCATCTCGGTGGATGATCGAATGCAAACAAGCAATCCATCGATTTATGCCTGTGGTGATGTGATAGGGGGCATACAACTTGCCCATGTAGCTTTTCATGAAGGACGGGTGGCGGCTCTGAATGCCTGCGGTCAATTTGCACAAGTGAATTACCGGGCAATTCCTCGCTGCATTTATACCTCCCCGGAGATTGCCAGTGTAGGCTTGACCGAAAAAGAAGCGCGTAATAAATATGGAGAGATTAAGGTTGGTGAATTCGCTTTTTCGGCAAACGGGAAAGCGGTCCTTTCCAATAAACCGGTAGGAAAGGTCAAAGACCTTGTTAACCCACAATATAATGAAATTTTAGGTTTTTCCATTGTTGGTCAGCATGCAACAGAATTGATTGGTCAAGGAACGGTCATGCTGCATGCAGAAATAACGGCAGATATGATAGAAGATTTAGTAGCAGGACATCCAACCTTGTCGGAATCCATACATGAAGCTCTTTTAAATGTTGTAGGTCAAGCTGTGCATTGCTAAAACTGAAGGGGGAATTTGTATGGCTAGCGGTCAACGGATGGCGATAGTCACTGGTGCAGGTCGTGGTATCGGACGTGCCATTGCAATAAGATTGGCTCAAGATGGGTTGAATGTGGTCATTAATGACGTCAATCTGGATACGGCTGAATCGGTCGTGAATGAGATTAGGGAACTTGGACGTGAAAGCTTTGCCGTTAAAGCGGATGTAAGCAATAGACGGGAAGTATTCGAAATGGTGAAGCAAGTTGTGGAACGTTTTGGACAACTGGATGTTATGGTTTCAAATGCAGGAATTGCACAAATAAAGCCTCTTTTGGAAGTAACTCAAGAGGATCTTGAACAGATTTTCAATATAAATGTAAATGGTGTCCTCTTTTGTCTGCAAGCCGCGGCTGAACAAATGAAAAAGCAAGAAGGCGGGAAAATCATAAATGCTGCCAGCATCGCCAGTTATAAAGGATTTAGCTTACTAGGTACATACTCGGCCACGAAATTTGCCGTAAGAGGAATTACACAAGCGGCAGCACAGGAATTAGCCCAGTTTGGCATTACGGTGAATGCATACTGTCCAGGAATTGTCGGGACGCAAATGTGGGATTTAATCGATGAAAAAATGGGTCAATATATGAATCTTGCTAAAGGGGAAACATTTAAAAAGTTTACAGATTCCATAACCTTAGGACGCTCCGAAACCCCAGAAGATGTGGCGAAATTCGTCTCTTATCTTGCATCACCGGATTCGGATTATATGACAGGGCAATCCATCATGATTGATGGAGGAGTTATTTTCTCATAAACTATATTGTTCAATGGAGAAGCATCATGTGAATGATCACATGATGCTTTTTTTGCAAACTCAATCTATATATTGTAAGCGAATACATAAACTACTATAATTAAAAAGACCTCGATTAACATCCTAATTTATACTCCATGGTATTTTTCCTCTAGATAGACTGGTCAAGTGAAGGTTTAAACCAAATGATTAGAGGAGGATTATATGCTATCCACTAGTTGTTATCTACGTACTTGGGAACGCTTTGTCAGTGAAGGCGTTCTCGATTCAAATCGTCTGAACAAGCGAATAATGGAATCCTGGCATCGCTGCAAAAAAGATCAAGTCAATCCATACCTTAATAAAGGCAAACACATTTTGACGAATGAATTATTGGACATTCAAAGAGAAAAAAACTCGTTTCTATTAGAAGTGGCATCCCCCCAATTATCCAGGATGAATCAATCGATAGAAGAATCGGGAATGATGGCATTATTGGTCGATCCGGATGGATATGTCCTTTCACTTTCCGGAAACGAGAAAATACTCGATGAGGCAGGCAAAATAAATTTTGTGGAGGGCGTATGCTGGACGGAGGGTGAAGTCGGAACGAACGCAATTGGAACAGCGTTGAAAACGGGTGAAGCCGTAATGATTCAAGGGACCGAGCATTATTCAATTGCCTCACACAAATGGAGTTGCTCTGCGATGCCTATTTTAAATGAAGACGGTAAGATATTGGGAGTTTTGGATATATCATGTCCAGTAGAATATTTCCATCCATCCATGCTGGGTATGGTAGCCAATTTGGCTTATACGATCGAACAGGAAATGGGGGTCCGTTCCTATAAAAAGGAGCTGGCACTGACCCAGCACTCGATAGAACTTGCAGAAACCTATCCAGATCTGCCTTTTATCGTCTGTAATCACAAAGAAATGATTATCTCCGCCAGTAAACAGGTTCGCAAAAAAATTCCTCAATCCATTGGTATGGCATTGGTCGATCTGTTAAATCATGGATATCGAATCGTAAAGGAGAATCCGCTTCTATCCAAAGAGGATAATAGGATTTCCGGTAAGTGTTTATTCTTATCAGAGAATTATGGTCATGAAACCAATAGGCTTTTTCCTGCTTCAATGCCTTTAGAAAGGTTTGCCTTCAAAGGGGAAGGAGGGATTAGTGAGTCCTTTCATAACACATTAAATAAAGTGAAGCTTGTTGCACCGACAGAAGCAAATGTGTATATATCCGGTGAAACAGGGGTCGGGAAAGAGCTTATTGCCAAGGCTATTCATGAAAATGGCATGCGCAAAAAAGGACCATTCGTCACGATAAATTGCGGAGCCATACCTAAAGATTTAATGGAAAGTGAATTATTCGGGTATGTTGATGGCGCTTTTACTGGGGCTAAACGGCAAGGGCACAAAGGGAAGTTCGAGCAGGCAAATGGAGGGACCATTTTTCTCGATGAAATCGGTGAAATCCCTTCAGCGATGCAGGTTGCCTTACTGCGTGTTCTTCAAGAAAGAAAAATCGTTCCGATCGGCGGCACAAAAAGCATTTCATTGGATATTCGCATTATCACTGCAACACACCGTAATCTTGAAGAGCTTGTCAATGAAGGGTCCTTTCGTAAGGATTTATACTATCGGCTGAACGTTTACCCCATTCATGTACCTCCCTTAAGGGAAAGGGTTGAAGACATTCCTTATTTAGTCAACTACTTGTGTTCGAAGAATAATTGGAATATTCCATTAACTGAAGAATTATTGAACCGTTTAAAGGAGTACAATTGGCCAGGCAATATTAGAGAGCTGCAGAATGTACTTCAGCGATTGACCATCTTACTTGCAGAAGGACCTCTTGATTATGTTAAAGTTTTGAATTCCATGCATTCCCAGCCCGTTACACGGCATGATGATTTTCCTGCATGGGAAGAACCGGGTAAAAATGGGATCAAGGGAAATGAACTGACGATCCGTGAAAAAATTCAACGTGATCTGATGATAGAGGCATTACAAAAATCAAGAGGGAATGTCACTGCTGCAGCAAAGCTTATGGATATACCAAGAAGTACATTTTACAAGCGGCTCCATAAGTATGGTATTTAGACATGCGTGTGTACATTTTGTAAGAAAAGCAGACTTATAGAAATCCTTGAAAAATGAAAGGGGTATGGCAAATGAAAACGAGAATTACTGAATTATTGGGGATTGAATATCCGATTATATGCGGAGGGATGTTTCAAGTTGGCCGAGCCCCGCTCGCAGCCGCTGTTTCAGAAGCGGGGGGACTCGGCATCATCACTTCAAAAACACAGGTGACACCAGAAGGTCTCCGTGATGAAATAAGGAAAGTGAAAACTTTGACCAAGAAACCCTTTGCTGTCAACCTGAACCTGTTCCCAAGTCAAACGGCAACCCCTAATGATGAGTTCATCGATATTTTAATTGACGAAGATGTAAAAATTGTTGAAACGAGTGGCCGAAGCCCAGAAAGTTTAATGCCCAGACTTAAAGAGCACGGCTTTACAGTGATACATAAGGTAGCGAACGTCAAAAACGCAATGTCGGCAGAGAAATTAGGGGTCGATGCCATTATTATTGTAGGGAATGAAACAGGCGGACATCCCGGCATGGGTGATGTAGGAACACTTGTCATGCTCCCTCGAGCGGTTGACTCCGTTACTATACCAGTAATAGCAGGCGGGGGATTTTCGGATGGCAGAGGCCTTATCAGTGCCTTATCACTCGGTGCTGAAGGTATCGTAATGGGTACTCGCTTTATGGCAACGCAAGAAGCGCCGATTCATGATAATGTGAAGCATTGGATGGTATCGGCCAATGAAACGGATACCGTTGTCATCCAACGGAATATAGGCAGTCCGTCGCGTGTAGCATTAAATGCCGTCAGTACAGAAGTGGATAAACTTGAAAATGAAGGTGCCACTATAGAGGAATTGATTCCGCTAATTACGGGACAAAGGAGCAAGAAAGTATACTTTGAAGGAAATTTAGACGGAGGCATCTGGTCATGCGGTCAATCCGTAGGACTGATAAAAGAAATATTGACCGTCAATGATTTAATAAACCAAATCGTCCAAGAAGCAAAAACCTCGTTCGAATTCATCCAAAGCCGTATCGAATCCATTCGAACATAAATAGCCTATCTTACAAAAAGGAACAAGAGATCAAGTGCGATTTCTTGTTCCTTTTTATCTATTGGGCATAGTTCCATAGGTGCCCAAGGATAGGCTTTTTTTAAAGTGCATTACCCTTATTTATAACAGAAGGTTGAAGGAAAGACTGATTTATTCGCAACTCTAATGTGAAAAGCCATCTCAAGACAGAAAAAAAGGTATATCTCATCAATGACTTGCTAACCAACTTTCAGCAACTTCTTAATAAAGACATTCACATGTAATGAAACCAAAGAAATAGGTAATCAACATTTCGTGATTAGTGTTCCGCTTAATCAGACTACCTTAGATCTTTAAACCCTTTAAATGTGATTTGGCATTTCTCAATGATTTTAGAAATTTATTAAATACTTTTTTATAATATGTAAAAATCGAGTTTTACGATTTACATATAAATGAATTGCACTCATGATACCCAAGAACTGATTGCTGAAGGTAGGCAGTGTTTCTAATCAAATTCGTTTTAAAGATTTACCTTATAACTCTTAGCAGCTACCTACTGATTCTCAGCATGTTGTTGCACTTATGAAAGCGGTCAAAGCATAATGATGCTATAAGTTAAGTGAATATGTCTTATTAGAGATGATGTGGTTAAAAAAAGGATCTATCATCAATCTCAGGAAGAAAGCGGAACTTTCATGATAAAACCCTTTGAATTGCCATCGAGATAAACTATATTTATATAATTTTATGGAAGTGTTACCCCGTGATTTTTCTCATTTTGCCATTTATTTTATATATCAGAATAACAAAATTGGTAGATCAAGTCAGTTAAGCAGGATTAATTTAGATTACTACAGAATTATTAGATAACGCTTTTATAACTATGTCTTTAGGAAAGGATAAGCAAATGAAGAAAAGGATTAGTGGGGCACTCACCATAGCTGCTTTATCAATAATAGGCGGGGCAATCATTTATTACTTCATTTCTTCTTCATACACAACTACAGAAGATTTATACGAATTCCCTGTACCTAGAAAAGCTGAATTGGTTCAGATAAATGAGCAAGGGAATCGATATGAATGGTCAAGGGCTTCTGAAGAAAATGGCATACCATATGGATATGACTTAGCCCTTAAAGCGAATGGATGGAAAAAGGGGAAAAGTGAAGGGGCTTCCGTTTTTTACACGAAGGGAAATAATACAATAGATTTGCTTACTACAACAAACCAATTAGAGATTCTTAGAGTAAATGACTAAGAATGATAAATAATAAGTCAACTAAAGTGTATTAATTGAATAATCGAACCAATAACTATTTTGTGTGCTTTTTAAAATTTATAGTGCGTATATAGAAATAAGGTACATTTACAATTCAACACTCAGAAGGAAGTGGAAGTATGCAGAAGAGTATTCTGCTAATTGAGGATGATGTAGAAATTAGTCAATTAATAGTAAGTGCCCTATTGCAGGAGAATTATACAGTACATGCCGCGTTTGACGGGGAAGAGGCTCTAGCGCTCTTTCATGATAAAGAACCCGATTTGCTTCTCCTTGACTTAATGATTCCTAAATTGACTGGTATGGATTTATTGAAAAAAGTAAGAGAAACGAGCATGGTTCCTATATTAATTATTTCTGCAAAAGGAAGTGATCTCGACAAAGCGCTTGGTCTTGGATTTGGCGCCGATGATTATATAAGCAAGCCATTTTCGATGATTGAATTAACAGCTAGAATTCATGCTGCCATTCGCAGGGCAACGCAATATCATACATCCGAAAGCAACTCCACCCTTCATTATGAAGGGCTCACCCTTGACTTAAATTCATTTACTGTAAATGTTAGAGGGAGAACTGTCCAACTGACATCAAAGGAGTTTCACATATTAAAGTTGTTTATGACCAATCAAAGCAGAGTATTTACAAAGGAACAAATATACCACTTTATTTGGGAAGATGATTATTACGGGAATGAAAATGTCATTAACGTACATATAAGGAGACTTCGTGAAAAAATTGAAAAGGACCCATCCAACCCACAATATATTAGAACGATATGGGGGATTGGTTATAAATTAGGTGTGTAGCTCATGATAACCATTCTTTTTGCAATGATTATTTTTTTAGTAATCATAAATGTCTTTCAGTATTTGTCCCGAAGAAAACTTAAGCAAAACCTTTATGAAATAAGTGGAAAATTAAGCGATATCATCCAATATGAAACATCTGAAAAAGTATTGATGCCGACCGATCAGCAAGCCATTCAGCAATTACTCATTCAAATAAACAGGCTATTGGATTTCAATCAAAAAGTTATTGCGGATTATGTAAAAACAAAAGATAGCTTAAGAAAATTAATATCCAATATGTCTCATGATTTAAAAACACCACTTACGGTTATTTTAGGTTATGTAGAAAAATTGAAACTGAATGAAATGATTACTGAAGAGGAAAAGAAGGTATTAATGGTAAGGCTGCATGAAAAAGTATTGAACTTAACTGGTTTACTTAATCATTTTTTTGATCTGGTAAAAATAGAATCAGACGATTATGTGATTCCTTTAAGTAAACTTTCACTCAATGAGGTTTGCAGAAAAAATGTATTGGAGTTTTATGATTTACTGCTCGCAAAAGGACTTCAGGTAGAAGTTGATATCCCAGATCAGCATCTTTACATCTTAGGTAATGAGGAAGCCTTAAATCGTATATTTAATAACCTTATTTCAAATTCAATTCGATATGGCAGTGATGGAGGGGTCTTCGGATTAACACTTCGAGAGGGTGATGGAGCTGTTTCTGTAGAGATTTGGGATAGAGGTAAGGGTATAGCCGAAATCCATCAAGATAGGGTGTTTGACCGGTTATATACATTAGATGATGCCAGAAATCCAAAATTTCAAGGGAGCGGTTTGGGTCTAAGCATATCAAAACGCTTAACAGAAGAGATGAAGGGTACCATCCATTTATACAGTAAGCCTTATGAAAAAACGGGCTTTACCTGTATTTTCAAACAAATAACCTATTAAAACTTCTTTAAGAGATGTTCTAACGGAACAGCTCTTTTTTAGCTTCGGGATTGATATGAGCTCTTACGTCATTTTTCTAAACTTAAGGAACATGTAAGGATTGAGAAAGAAAAAAGATACTTTCTCTGACTAAGATAGAAGTAGATAGCAATAAGGGAGGCAAAGATGATGGATTATGTTGTTAAAACAAATAGCTTAACAAAAAAGGTAAAAGGGAAATTGCTCGTATCTAATGTGAATCTTCATATAAAAAAGGGTGAAATTTATGGTTTCCTTGGTCAAAATGGTGCAGGGAAAACGACAATCATGAAAATGCTAACAGGAATAATAAGTCCAACCACAGGAGAGATTGAATTGTTTGGCCAGAAGTTAACGAAAACCGAGAAGTCTGGCTTGAAACGGGTCGGAAGTATTATTGAGTACCCAATCTTTTTTGAACATTTAACTGCGATGGAAAATCTTCAGCTTCATTGTGAATACTTAGGTTTTTATGATAAAAAGGCAATTACACAAGCGTTGGAGATGGTTCATCTAACTGGGATTGAAGATAAAATGGTGAGCGATTTTTCGCTTGGGATGAAGCAGCGACTGGGAATTGTAAGAGCAATTATTACGAAGCCCGAACTGATTATATTAGATGAACCTACAAACGGCCTTGATCCAATTGGTATAAAAGATATAAGAGATCTAATTCGAATGTTAAATAAGGAATATGGAATTACTTTCCTTCTATCCAGTCACATCTTAGGGGAAATTGAAAAAGTAGCTGACAGAATTGGTGTCATTAAGGATGGAAAGCTCGTGAACGAAGTGACTTTAGCGGATATTAGTAAGCAACGGACAGACTATATTGAAATTGTCACAAAAGATGTGGAGAAATCAATCTATTTACTTGAGTATGAACTCCAAATTTCCAATATGAAAATTGTGCAGGATAATAGGATTCGAATATATGATCTCACTTTGCCGCAAAGCGAAATATCAAAAAAACTAATTATGTATGATGTAGATATCGAGGAAATACAAAAGCATACAAGTACTTTAGAAGATTATTTTTATCAACAAATTCATGGAGGTGGAAAAGTTGGTTAAATTAATGGAGTTGGAGTGGAGAAAGTTAAAGCGAAAAATGATCCTTAGTGAGCTGATTATATATTGGGGTATATTGATGTTTTTGCCCATGTTTTTTATTAAAATGGTCAGTGCGGAATTCGGTCAAAGTTATTCAACCATCATCCAGCTTATGATGTCAATGCAGCTGGGATTTGTCCTTTTCGGAGCTTCTCTTATTAATCAGGTTGTAATCGATGAATATAAAAATAAAACAATATCTCTTTCATTCGGATATCCGATTAGTCGAAAAAAATTAGTTATGGCAAAGGCTCTTTTTATCTCACTTTTTGTTTTCCTTTGTACGATAGTATCCTTTTTGTTATCTGGAGTGACAACTTATTTACTTGATCAGGCATTTCATATCATTAACGGGCAACCGACTGCTGAAGATATTACCTCATATTTTAGTAAGATGATTGTTCATTCTTTAATTGTTACGCTTATTAGTTTAATACCGCTCTTTTTCTTTGGTATTTGGAAAAGAGAAACGATACCGACAATTCTTTGTGCAATATTTCTAATGCAATTTCAAAATTTCTCTTTTTTACTGAATGTCAATCTTAATACCAATATTGTGAACACAGTGCTATGTTTATTAGGAGTAGTTAGTGTTTATCTCTCGATTAAAATGGTGGACAGAGTGGGGGACATTTAGTTTTGCCAACTCTTCACAAATTGATTAGAGCCTGGTATTATTCGGATTCATAGATAGTTGGATCATACATTAATTAGGTGATTAAGAAGGAGAATAAAGGAATGACTGTTTTTTTGTTGAAAGTGGATTTTAAAGTTACATTGAAAACACGTAAAGGATAATACATATTAATAATCATCAATATGTATTATCCAATATTATTTTTAATCAGTAAGTATGAAAAAAAGTGCAAAACAAATTAATTTAAATCCAAGAAAAACTGTATGCCGATAAATGTATCTGTAATTAGATAAAAAGATTATAGATAAATAATAACCATGATTAAATATAAAAATTTGCATTTTGTCTCACTAAGTTAAGTATTCTTAAGATATGAGACGAAATTAACATTAATAATATAACTTCCTATAATATATATTATGTAAACTAGAATAAAGAATTATACAAAATGATCACAGCTTCATATTCCTCTTTTGTACACAGACGCAAAGTTTAATACATTCATTAGGGTCATTAATTTGAGTACATAGTGTTATTAATCCACTTAAAACCTCACTACTTCACTATATCTGTTTTGATATACAAAATCGAGTACATTATAAACAATACAATCGTATAAATTTAACTGTAAACACACATACCACCGTTCATTAATTTATGAACGGTGGTATGTGTGTTGCCCTTTCAACCTATACCTCCTCGCTGGATAAAACATTCCATTCTAGGTAAACGATATAAAGTTCAGAGGGGCGGTCTTTTCTGGGGTTTTAAACCCTTACGTTGATGATTCATGTTCTATCTTGCTGGATCGAAAAAGCTGGTTGAATGAATTGAGAACAGATCTGTCTGTCCTGATAGTTGTTTGTTGCCTTTACTCCTCTTCATAGAGCGTAAGAAAGGAATCCGGCTCGGCACGTCCCTCTGCGATCGCGTTTACCCTGTCGACGAATTCCGGTAGAATCAGATGACGCAGAGGCTGGTCTACTTGATTCAATCGTTTGAATGCCTCCCGAGCCAAATCATCCCATTCCTTGTAGCGATGCAGATAATCATCCGGCATCACTACGGTGCTAGACGTCCCTTCCTCCGGTTCACACTCAAACGGTTCGTCTAACCCGAGTGTAGCATAGTCGCATGTGATTTGCTCTCCGGGGAGAATATCCCTCGACGCTAATTCAATCTCATAGACAGTCGATACCACATTTGGACTGAAGCTGTGATTTAAGTATCTGGCATGATCCCAGCACAGCACGTAGCGATCGTCATCGTTGAGGTAGGCATATTTATAGACGATTTCCCTTCTCATTAGCTCAAGCGATTCAATCTCATCTTCCTCGAGGATGATGTCCAAATCATCTAATGCCCAGATGATCGTTCCTTTGGGAATCATTTTTGTGGCAAAAACGCCCACACCAATCTTTTCATTGACAAACCGAATCTCAGTATCTGGATGTATCATTGATTCTGTTCACCCTTTCTCAAAACTTACTATTACAATATATAGAAGATTCGTTTAATTGACTGTTCATTCGTGTATTTTCTCCAAGTTCAATCAGCGGAATTTTTCTCCTGGAAAAATGAAATTGGTCGCTTTAATGGAAAAACCACAGAAATTTAGAAATAAACAGAAAAAAAGATGCATGATAACTTTCATCAAAACTTCATTTGTAATTCATCATCATAGATCATCTTTTGAAAAATTCGAGGATAAAAAGTTTGCAGTAAGCATCGACAAAAAAAGATGGTACTTAAATCTTAATAAGGAGAATTCTCTAATTTGGTGACCTTACAGGAGCTTACAAATTAATACCTAAATATGATCCGACGTTAATAACTAGTGAATTAATGATGGGGAAAGTTAATTTAGCAAATCAAACGATTTTAGATCGAGGAAAAAGAGAAAAGAACGCTTCCCTCCCCTTCATCCCATTGTCTTTCCGTTAATTCAAGACTATTAAGCAATTCTTTAGAGCAGCAAAAACATACAGTAATCCGCTTTTATAATTTAAAAAACCCGCTCTCCGTTGTTCTTCAATATCAGCTGGACTAAACTTTCTAAAAGTTTAGTCCAGCGTTTATACAAAGCTACAGGCAGCGATAATTAATTTCAATTTACAATCAGAAAGTCCCCCACAATTCCCTTTGTCAAAAGCTCGATTACATGATTTTTTGCTGATATAGCCAGATTATCACGAACATAGACATTCATATGATTACTATCCGAATGATGAAGCTAATATTACAAACTGTCCACGCTCCTGAACGATTAGCTGTTCATTAATTAAGTCTTACAGTATCTCGGGATTGGATTCAGAAAGAGTAAAATAAATTTTTCTTTGGTGTACATAATATAGGGAATAACCAATGATAGTAAAAGTGTTATGAAAAGGGTGAACAAATGGAAAGAAATAGCGCGATTGACTTTATTAAATTTTTTGCAATTTTTTCTGTTGTAGTCATTCATGTATTCCCAAGGGATAGCCAAATTGGTCTTTTTATTCTCGATAACTTCTCAAGGTTTGCGGTGCCATTCTTCTTTACGGCTTCTGGTTATTTGTTCGGTAAAAAGATGATACACACAAGGGATTCCATAGATTATTTTAAAAGGTACATTATAAAAATCTTAAAACTGTATTTGTGCTGGCTCTTCTTTTATATGATGTATGATGTTCTTATTCTTTATAAAGCGGCTGCCGATGTACCAAAGGAATTTGCGCAATACATTAATCAATTTTCATTTCTTGACCTTATATATTACGGAACTGGGACTAGCGGATACCAATTGTGGTTTTTAACCGCATTAATTTGGAGTGTTATCATTCTATTCGGTTTTTTTAAGTTAAATAAAGCAAGGCTTCTTTTAACCATTAGCCTAATATTCAACTTATTAGGTCTTTTCGGACAATCGTATACGGTGTTCTATGATCTTCCTCTAAGTACAAGGGATGCTTTATTCATTGGTCTTTTTTATACAACTTTGGGATTCTTCTTTGCGTATGATAAATTCTTTAAAAAGTCAAGAGCAATAACAACCAAAAACAATTTATTATTAATTTTGATCTTCTTTACTATCCAAGTGGTAGAAGGATACTTATTAGAAAAGATATTATCAGGAAGTCATGGGGAATATTTTATTTCTACCATCTTTTTAACTGCATTTCTTTTTTTATTTGCATTAAATAATAAAACATTGGGGAAGGATTTGTTCATTACTAAAGTAGGAGGAAGAGCCCTGGGTATATACATTGTTCATGTAGTCTTCATCGATATTTTTGATTTAATTATATCGGCAGCAAAAATGGATCATATATCCGACAATTTATTGTTAAAACTATTTGAGACACTCCTTATAATTTCTATGTCGTACATATCTTATGACCTACTTCAATATTTCAAAAGGAGTTTAAGCAAATTGATAACAACCAGATAGTGAAAAGTTACAACGATAAAGGAGCATGAGTCCTGAAGTCCCGATGCTACTTCTTAAAATTTACGCTTGAAAAACCATAGGTCCACGCTTTCTTAATACGAGTATACTTACGCGTTGGCTTATAAAAAAAGCACCCTTTTTGACGCTTGTTCTTTGGAAATATGCTAACAACACTGCCGTTTTAGTCCTGGATGAAATTTTACTGAATTAACATACCCGTTTGTTCAAAAAAAAATAAATATGATCCCTTGCAACCCCTATTTTATTTTATTATTTGTTTTCCTTCTACTCCACTAAAGACAGACTATCGTAAACGCTAGTATACGATCCATCTAATAGATATTGTTTAGTTGATATGCATAGGATACTATCCCATACATATCAACTATGCGGTATTTGCTTGAACCAGTTATATAAACAAAGGTAAATGCCTCTCATAATGAAAAATCCTCCAACAGAATGCTGGAGGTTTTTTCATTATCATTTAAACTTATCCGGAAACTGCTTTACAACTCCCGCAGAGATAGTATCTGCCATTAGGATTATATGTGTGACCCCTTCGTCAATTGAAACGATTCTTCCGTTCCAATTTTTTGCTAAGCTTGCAGTTAAATCATTTGTCACTAATTTCAAATGCATATAAAGCAAATTTTTTAGATCTTCATTTTTTAAATAGGGATTGGCACCGCTAAGGAAAGCTGCGATTTCATCAGCATTTCTATACCATTCTTTATTTAGCTGTTTCACCAAGACCTCATTTCCACTTTTAGCCGCATCTACAATCTTTCCCGCAATAACAATATGCTCCTTAAGCAAATCCGTAAGTTTGTTCCCGGCTTTCTCTCCGTATACTGGCTTTATAGCATTTCCAATATCCTCCTGATTTTTCAGAAGCCTGGCCAATACCTGTTTTTGATCCTCCGCTCCAGCTGTCGTTGCACTTGTAATGTAATTACTTGTCCACAATACATGATCAATCCAAAGTTTCCTGAATTCATTTGCGAACTTTACCTCAGATTGACTAACACTTTGTACCTGCGGTTTAGCGTATGCACTGGTTGTTCCAGACACCATGTTTAGAGGAAATAAAAAAATGAAACCCATCAACAATAATTTTTTCATAACACCATCTCCTTCCAAAGTTTAAAAACACCTTTTTATTATTGATATATGGGATTTTAATATTCATGATAATGGTTCTACTTACCCTGTTGAACGGTAAATTGGACTTAGATGAGCTCACATCGTCCTATGTAAGCTGTTTTTCTATAAAAGTATTAATACACGGACACTACAACGTCGCAATTTGCACTTAAAATATGATGAATTAATGTTTAAATTAATTGAAACTTCAAGAATGAGGTGCCAAGAAATAGTGGATTTAATATGGGAGCAAGTTAATATAGAAAATCAAACGAGTTTTAGTTAGAGTAAAAGGGAATTAGACTCCCCCTTCTTCTCAATATCTTAATGTCTTTTTGATTGATTCTGTCACTTGGAACTTCCTATAAAAGATAATTTTGTTCTAGTACTTCATTTATTTTTTTTATTGATATTTGTATTCTGCCTGTTAAAACTATTTACTACATGCTTGATATAGGAGAGTTTGAACAGAATGGCTCTCTTATTCATTGATGAATTCTAGAATTCATTCATGATTTTTTGCCCCTTCACATGCCTTCCTGGACAAAATTGCAGCAGCAAAAAAAATCCCAGCTGGAAGCATAGGATCTTTTTTAACTTAAATATAATTAAAGTTTGTTCTCTACCGGATGAACTGGCGCTTCCTCTATACTACTGTCGTCAGCAGACTTTTTAGACCAGTAAGTCGCGAGAATTGGTCCGGATATGTTGTGCCATGCAGCAGCCAGGACACTTGGAAGTGCCGCCAGAGGACCAAAATGTGCAGTAGCAAGCGCAACGCCCAACCCTGAGTTCTGCATGCCTACCTCAATCGAAATTGCTCTTCTATTCACTTCATCAAGTCCAAGCACTTTCGCTGCTAAGTAACCGAACAGCAGCCCAAATCCGTTGTGAAGCATTACGGCAGTGAAAATTAGGAACCCGGATGCAGCAATGCTAGTTGCATTGCCTGAGACTACTGCGCTTACAATCGTAATGATAGCTGCTACCGAAATAAGCGGTAAAACGGTTAAGCTTTTTTCAACTATTACAGGGAAAAACCGCTTAATGGCCAAACCTAAAACAATCGGAAGAAGGATGACTTGGATAATGGACTTAAACATATCAAAAAAATCAACAGGCATCCATTGTCCTGCGAGCAAAAGCAGAAGCAGTGGCGTCATGATTGGAGCCAGTAAAGTTGATACCGAAGTCATAGCTATCGACAAAGGTACATTGCCTTTTGCCAGATAAACCATAACGTTAGAGGCTGTTCCGCCTGGTACACAGCCGAGCAAAACCAGTCCTGCAGCTAATTCTGCTGGTAAATTCATGAGTTTCGCAATAAGGAATGCCACAGATGGCATGATGATAAACTGGGCGCAAACCCCAATTATCACGGGCAGTGGTTTAGTAATGATGATTTTAAAATCAACGGCCTTCAATGTAAGCCCCATACCAAACATTACAACGCCAAGCAATATTGTAATATATCCCCCCAATCCCAAAAATGGCTCTGGAAAAATAAAGGCAATGACGGAAATTAAGATAACCCAGACAGCAAAATATTTGCCTGCTAATGCACTGAATGCTTCCAATACTTTCATTTCATCACACTCTTTCTTGCATGAATATTTTACTAGGATTTAATAAATTATCTGGATCAAGGGCTTCTTTAATTTTTTCCATCACAAACAGAGAGTTCCCATGTTCTTTTTTCTGATATTTTTGTTTACCGACCCCAACTCCATGTTCACCAGTGCATGTTCCGTTACGATCAAGGGCATATAGGACAATTTGTTCATTTAGCTGTTCAGCTCTTTTTAGTTCTTCCTGATTTTTGTTATCGATCATTAAGAGCACGTGATAGTTCCCATCGCCTACATGGCCGACGATCCCACCGGTAAGGCCTAGTAAATCAACAGCTTCCCTTGCATGGTGAATTGCACCAGATAGCTCTGAAATCGGAAGGCAGACATCAGTCACCATCAGTTTCTTCCCAGGATTGCCTTGAATATAAGCATAGGCAAGATTATGGCGAGCTTCCCATAGGCGGTTCCTGGCAGCATTATCTGTCTCAAATTCAATATCGAGACAATTATGTTCTGCTACTATTTCTTTAGTGAACTCTACATCTTGCTTCAAACCTGCTTCATTACCATGAAACTCCAAAAATAGTGTAGGCGCTTCGTTATAGCTTGTATCACTATAGAGGTTAACCTGCTTCATTGATGGTTCATCGACAAGCTCCACCCTTGCGATTGGAACACCTGACTGCAAAATGGAAACAACAGCTTCTACCGCATTGGTCAATTCCGGAAATGATGCTCTTGCCGCCATAACGTGTTCAGGAATTCCGTAAACTCTTAACGTCAATTCCGTAAAGCAGCCTAGCGTTCCCTCAGATCCAACAAAAAGACCGTTTAGATGGTAACCAGATGACGATTTAGCGGCCAAATTGCCAGTATGAATAATGGAACCATCTGCAAGAACCACTTCAAGATCGCGGACTTGGTCACGCATCACACCATATTTAACTGATGTCGTTCCACTGGCATTTGTTGCAGCCATTCCGCCAAGAGTTGCATCAGCACCCGGATCCACTGAAAAAAACAAACCGTATTTTTTCAGTTCTTTGTTTAATTGCGATCGCGTTACGCCAGGCTGAACCTTAACGAGAAAATCGTTTTCACGCACTTCAAGGATTTTATTCATTAGTGAAAAATCAATGGTTATGCCTTGATGGTAAGGTATGACATGCCCCTCGAGGCTTGATCCCAAACCAAAAGGAACCATCGGGATTTTGAACATATTTGCTAATTTCACAATTTCACTTACTTGCTGTGTTGTTTCTGGAAATACAACAATATCAGGAAGACTTACAGCATGATATGACTCATCTCTTCCGTGTAATTCTCTCACAGTCTGGTTTTCTGTCACTTGATTTTCCGAAAGAACTTCCTTTAAAGCATTGATCAAATTTACACTAGCCGCTTCCATTCAATTCTCCTTCTTTCTGCTATAACCTCTATTTTTGTCCTATCAAAAGTTTTGGTCGCTCCATACCAAGAATTAGTATTGTATTAATAAATGGTTTCCCCCTCCTTACTAACTTAAATTGATATCGCTTCCATTTATGAATGGTTCGACATGGACCATTCTTTATCATTACATAATTGGTCTAACCAATTTTCATTATACTAAATTTTTTGACTTTTTCAACAATTATCCTTTTATTAGAATTCTCCATTCACAAATGCTTATAATGTTAGTGATTATAGATGGTTCCCCACCCGTATTAGCAAAATGAAATCACCTGGAATTTCCAAATGAACGAGAATGACTGAAACTATATCTATTATTGGTCTAACCAATTTTAATGTTTGATTTTTTAAAATAATTATTTGTTTTGTTATAAAATTGCGCTTCCCCTTGATTCATAAAAGAATGCTTGTTAAAATTATTCGACTATTAGTCGTACCAACATGATTTTAGGGTTGATGTTGAAGGATGTGAAGGAAGTAATGGATTCTATACCAGTTAAATCCCCAAAAGTGTACGAAATCATCTTCAATCAAATTAGGGAATCTTTTATTAGCGGTGAATTGAAACCAGGAGATAAATTACCCCCTGAACGGGAGTTGTCCAACCGTTTTAAAGTGAGTCGAACATCAATCAGAGAGGCCCTTCGAGTATTGGAAATTAACGGAGTCATTGAGGTCAGACCAGGTGATGGGACATTTATCAGAAAATCTGATGTTCAGTCACTGATCGAACAGCTATCCACCTCAATCATCAAAGCTGAAGACAACATGGTCTATGAAATGCTTGAAGTCCGTCGAGTAATTGAAACCGAATGTGCTTTTCTTGCTGCACAGAGAGCAAACTCTCTTGATTTACAAAATATCCTTAAAGCTCTAGAAGAAATGGCACGGTCGGAACATGATGAAGAATTAGGTTTGCGAGCAGATTTACATTTCCACTATAGTATCGCACAAGCCACAAACAATTCCATATTTGCTGGATTGGTCCATACCCTTAGTGATCAAATGAAAGATACTATCCGTGCCACCAGGCGACATCGTTTCGCAAAACCGGGTCATTTTCAAGAAACGCTTCAAGAACATAAAGAAATCTACCATTCTATCGCACTAAAAGAAGCGGACAAAGCCAAGCAATTAATGGATGCCCATATCCTTCGCATTAGAGAACAGATGGCCACGGCTACACTTGAAAGCATTGGAGATGACGCCAAAATTGCTGCTTATCAAAATGAAAAAGACCATCAACGTAATGCTGAAGGTGATAAATAAGCGTCCGCTCGCGATATAACTAACCAGAACATGGAGGTATACCTGATCTTTTTAGGTGACCAATTAAATTTGACATTAAAAAAGCGCCTTTCTCAGAGGGCGCTAAGCTGGTTTTATTATAGTTAAAAAATTGATCCCCTATATAAGTAAATGTTGTTTTTATCCTTTTGACATAGTGTAGTAATCAACGTTACATTCTTTTAGTGCATCATCAATCAATATAAGCTGATCATTAATCATTGATAAGTAGGAAATATGATAGTCATTAATTTGTTCCTTTAACTCCAACAGCAGCGTTTTGTCCCTAAGTACAAGGTAAATCTCGTCTGGATGTAACATATCACTTCTCCTTTTAGTCAAGATATTACCTTTTACCCAAATTATTACAACCATTAACTTTTAGATGTTTTGTACCATATTTAACAAAGGATATTTAGATGGAGTTGGACAATAAGTTTTTTATTGGAAACCTGTCGTATATTAGTCTTTAACGTCGAATATGCCCCCTTCTTACTTTGTTGTGTTAGACTTAATAGATAAAACCATATTTTCTTGGGTTTAATTGACTTTTCTTAGTCACACATGTATTAGGAAAGGAGTGCATTAAATGGAGAAAATCAGCGTTTTTCTGGATGACTATCGGAAAGCACCCGATGGCTATGTGTTAGTCGAGACTATTGACGAATGTATAGAGCTATTGCAAAACTTTGATATTGAACATCTCTCTTTGGACCATGACTTATTAAATAAAACCAGGAATGGTTTTATGCTTGTTCAAAAGATGGTCAAAGAAAAACTATTTGCCAATCGCATTACTATTCACTCTGCCAATTCAGTTGGCGGTAAAGCAATGTACAACTGTTTAAAGCAAGCACAACAGAATTTAACTATGCCCCCTGCCATTATTGTATCCTTACGACCATTGCCCCTCAAATTCTTCCCGTCAAAGGTACTGCAGCATTATATAGATATACGATAAACCCTTCTAAAACTCAATCTCAATGTTTCGTAATGATTTTATTAAATTTGTTAGTAGGGGTAGGAAAGCTTTCCAAATAACAATATCTTAGAAGGAATTCCAAGTCCTCCCTAATAAAATAAGACCTTTAATGGCAGCAACTTTATTTTATAAGTCGTTGCCATTTATCATGATGGAGTTCACTCTAGTAGATAGATTACTAGTACATGAATACAACAAGTTTCCTGCAGTTTACGCCTATCGCCGCAAACATTTTTATGTATTTGGGAAAGGGAAAAACATTCACCCTCTCCCCTCGCTTGAAATAATCACAACAAGGGATTCGTTATAATCCGTTCCAACACTAATATTACTTTTGAGCTGGTGAGGTTTTTCACGGTTTGTGACTAGTTTTTTTCATTTCGGATTATGCGGACAGACTGCTCTGCCATATACTCCGCTCCTCTGGAAACATTATATACGACTGCGTATTCAGCACCTAAATATTGTAGAATATTTTGTATCTCATGAAATGGATTCTTTTTTCCGCAAGTATAAATATCAATGGCAGCATAATTCTTCTCTGGCCATGTATGAATGGACATATGTGAGGTGGATAGTATTAGCGTTCCTGTAACACCATATGGTTCAAATTTATGAAAGCTGCGATTCAAGACAATCATTTCCAACCGCTCTGCTGTATGATTCAATTGTTTTTCTAGTTCCTTTGCGTCATCAAGAATACTAGATTTACAGTTAAACGCATCAATAATGACATGGAATCCTTTAGTTTCCAATGTTTGTTCCCCCTTCTCTATCAATCAATGGGCCCAAATCACTTATATCCATAAGTGTGGCACACTCCATTACTATTTAATTATTACAGTTTATGCATGTATGAGTGATTGCGGTTGGACAACCTTTTTAAAAATCCGCAAAATCACAAATAATTAAGTCATTTATTTACTTACGGGAGTATGTATAACATTTGGAGATATCTTTAAAATTATTCAAAAAATATCGCCAACATAATAAATAAAAGTTGGCGAATCCCTAAAATAGATTTCAATTATCCATTTCCTGCTGATAAAAGCTATGAAGTGTGAGTTGATCAAGTGTATTTACTTTGGCATAGATACGCCCATAAAAGTGATAATTCTTAAATTGAAACAAAGAAGATAAATCTTTTGGAAGAGTTCCATAGGGGACATTAATTGAAAGTTTATCCATGCGTTTCGTCCTGAATTTCTTTGCAGCTATATGAAAGCCCCAGTCACCAAAAGATGGAACGATTGTGTGGTAACTCATGACATCGAACCCAACACTCCCGATTGTCTGTCCTATACTCCAATAAACGAGCGGGGCATCATCCGGTGAATTGGATTGACAGACGAGTACGCCTTCATCTGCAAGGAAACTGTATAGATGGCTAAAAAGCTCTTTTGTGTATAATTTGGCTAAGATTTCATTTGCTGGGTCCGGGAAATCCACAATGATCACATTATATTTGCGAGTATTTGACGAAACGTATTTCTGGGCGTCCTGGATATGAACTTTTACACGTTTATCAAGGAATGATCCCTCGTTAAGCTCTACAATCTTGCGAACTTTCTTTGCTACTTTAATGATTTCCGAATCGATATCAACAAGATCAACACGTTTGACATCACTGTACTTGAGGACTTCTCGAAGGGCTAGTCCATCTCCTCCCCCTAAAATTAAGACGCGTGTCCGTTTTTTAGACAGAGCCATCGCAGGATGAACGAGTGCCTCATGATAGATGCGTTCATCCAATGATGAGAACTGCAGTTGTTCATTGAGATACATTCTTATATCTTTAGCTTCCACTACATTGATATCCTGATATTTGCTAATCCCTTCATGAAGGACTTTATGCTTGAGTGCCTTAATTTCCCTGAGACCAATTTGGTCCCAGATATCTCCGCCGTTAAACGTTCGGCTTTCGTCTTGCATCCCATTCTTATTATTCATTTTAATCTCCTCTTTATCTTTGATGTAATGTCTCCGTTAAGGCTAGTATATGAAGGCCCTTGCTAGAACGTTTGCACAATTGTCCCATTAATTTTATTGGGAGATAGTTACTGTCCATGAATCTTAATATAATGACTCACTTGGGATATCAGTAGTGCAGATAGAATGAATCCTTAATAAAATAGATCACTACCGGATCAGAATCTAACAGGGAGTGATCTATTTTGGTCCAAAAGCTAAAAGCGTTGATTTAAGTCATGATTTCACTTCATTAAAATTTCAGCAGGTCTCCTTTATGCGCTTCGAGCATTTCATCCAGTATTTTTTGGCAATGGTGTCTGATGGTACTATAGGATTTATGGTCATCGCCACTAAAGCTTTATGATAATCTCCTGTGACAGCTTCAGCAGCGATCCTTTCAAAAGAATTAATTTGCTGGACCAATCCCGGACTGCTACTGGCAGATCGCCAATGCTGATTGGTCTTGGCCCTTCTTTGGTGACCAGATTCATTGGCTGATTCATCTGGAATACTCGCTATCGCCCCGTAATTGCGTATATTGACTGGCTGAATATCCCGCTTATCATTGTAAATCGAATTGATGAGACTGCAGGCCGCTTCGCTGTAATACGCTCCACCGCGCTTTTCTAGTTGAGCCGGTTTAACATTAAGTTCAGGATCTCTATACAATTCAAATAGGTCCATTTTCAGTTGTTGAATGACCTCAGCCTGCGTCCCATTTATTGCTGAAGATTCCTTTTCTTCGATAACGGCCTTTGAATAGCCAAATGTTGCGTAATACTCGTAAAATACAAAAAAAGCAATTCACATGAAGTGTAATTGCTTTTTTAAGAAATATATGTTCGTGCTTCATCCACTCACACGGTGGATTATTAATTTTTTTCGCCTAGTTTAATTAGATCTGACATTACTTGTCTTTTACGATCGATAAAATCGTAATGGTGCTAATAATGCAAAGCGTGCCAAGCCACTCGGCAAAGCCAAATGTTACATTCAGCCAGAAAACGGATATTAAGGTTGCGGATAATGGTTCAACCGAAGCAAATAAACTTACCTCAGCAGCCGAGATGAATTTGGTACTTTCCAAATAAAAATAAAAAGCAATGATCGTACCAAAAATGATGATGAATAAAACCGCTGAAAATGAAGGTAACGTCCAATTGCCTTCAAATGCCCATGGGGGATGGATGATGCTAAAGCATATGCCTCCAATCAACATGCCCCATCCCACAACAATCATCGCTCCCCATCTAGAAAGGAGTTTATACGGCTGCAATGTATAGAATGCCAATGCAAAGGCTGATGTTACTCCCCAAAATACTGCCCACCCGGAAATGGATAATGTACGTATGCTTCCTCCCGTCACAAGCAAAAAGGTGCCTAAAATCGCTATGATCACAGCTACACTCACTGTAATGCTTGGAAAACGTTTGGAGCGAATGGCTAAATAACAAGTGATCAGGGCCGGTGCCAAATATTGAAGGACAGTGGCAGTGGCTGCGTTGCCATGTTCAATCGCTGCAAAATATGTGTATTGAACAGCGAGCATTCCCAGAATGGCAAAAAGGATAATATGAAGCGCCTCTTTTTTGGTTCTCCAAATCTCAAAAACTTTCAGCCTTTCATTCTTATAAGCGACACCCAATAAGATGATTCCAGATAGCAACAAGCGTACAACAGTGAGCCACTCAGGACTGAAACCTTGCTGCTGAAACAGATATTGAGCTGCCGTCCCTGACACTCCCCATAACGCAGCGCCAGTCAGTACTAGTGCAATCCCTTTGTTTCTTGAAGGTGATATAGCAACTAAAGTATCATTACTCATTTTTTTCTACCCCGCTTTTTACACGTTCCGTATGGGCTTGAATTCTTAAATAACTTTCTTTCCAATTCTTTTCTATCACCTTAAGCACCATAGTGAGATTTTCATTCCTTAATGCCTGTATAATCTGTGCATGCTCATCAACGGAAAAGTGAACATCACTTACCTGATTGAAATAAAACAGTTCCATTCGTATAAGTTTTTGTTTAAGTCCCGATAGAATCCGCTTCAATTCATCATTTGTAGAAAGATTGATGTAAATGGAATGAAAGTCATTATCTTTCTGAACGGCGACTATTTGATTTCCTTCGTCGATTGCTTTTTTCACTTCATGATTGATGGCTTCCATTTCTATTAAGTGTTTTTCTTCAATGAAATCAAAAGCCTGTTCCATAGCCAGCTTTTCCAGTGTCCAAACAATGGAGTATATGTCTAATACCCCATCGAATCTAATAGGGGAAACAATAGTTGAACGGCTCGGCTTGGTCTCGACAAATCCCTCATCCTCAAGCCTTAATAGTGCTTCTCTTATTGGGGTTCTGCTTACTCCCAACTGCTCGGCTAATTCTTTATCGCGTAATTGCTGGCCTGGCGTTAGGATTCCCTGCACAATCCAATCCCGCAAGATCATGTATGCTTCTTCACGTACAGAAGTACGTTTTATTTTTTGAGATGAATTTGTATGCTTCAACGGCTATCCCTCCTTAAAATACAGATATATAATATGCAATATATCACATATTGCGTGCCGTAGAAAGAAATTATAGAAAATTTAAATCTTTGATCCTTTCTTAAAACATCAAGCACATTTTCACATGATAAAAGGGAATCCTTCCATAGTAAAAACATTTCTTTTGGAATGATGAAAGTAATCCTTCTACCATGAGTCCTCGAGCTTTAAGATTTACAACGATTCACTGAAAAAAAGTTCTATTTTTCTGAATATCCATAGTATGTATTTTTAAATTCTTAGAACACTAGACTGAGACTTACGGCATTTTAGTTTAATGCTCCTGGAACTCACAAAGATTAGATAGTTTTCGCAAATGAAATGGATACTTCTTCAATTTACTGACCATATCATGTGAAATTCGGTGTTTCTAAAAAAATGTCTTGAAAATGTCTTGGTGCTGACCGCACTCATTACATGAATATTCTATTTCCAATGCATCTTCAGTTACTGTATGAACTGTCTCTTTTTTACAAGTTTCACAAAATCTCTTTTCGGATATTTCTTTCATTTATCATTCACACTCCGTTTTATCATCAATTTTTGTAGCCTTGTTAATATTATTTTGCGAATATCCAACAGAAAAAATACCTTTTTCCTGAAGTACCTCAAAAAGAAGGTAAAGAACTCAGTGAAAAAGGTAATCAAATTGTTAATTTAACCTTGGATTCCAATACATCAAAGCTGCATGAAACGGATATTCGTATTCGAAAACTCCCTCTTTTTCCACCACATATTTATTTAGGACCGTTTTTACTTCATCATAAGAAAAATGATCATCAAGAATTTTTGTGGTATTATCTCGGATCACTTCTTCATAGGTGGAATAGATTTTTTTACTTTTCAATTTAACGATCTTACAGTCCGCCAGTATTCCAAGTTGATACAAAACATTCAAGATGTGTATGTAATCCCGTTTTCTTAAATTGATCGTATATCCTCGTTGCTTCAATTCCATATAATGAGGTTTTTCTGGTCCGGTTGTCATACCTACTATCACTAATCGAGCTGCAGAATCATTCATTTTTAATAAGGTTTGACCGATTTCTGTCATACGGTAATAACAGTTAAAACCAAATACTACATCATATTTGACCTTTTTGGTCTCACTTTCCCACTTATCATGAATCAACTCCATGTTTTCGAAACCTTTTTCGTTCGCCTGGGATTCCAAAAAATTAATAATGCTTTTGGAACTATCTATACAAGTTAGTCTCCTGACTTCTTTTGCAATTTCAAATGTATAATTACCCCATCCAGGGCCGATTTCCAATACATGATCATCCTGTTTTAATAATGCCAATAACTCTTGCTGCACAAGTTTTGCATAAGGGTCCGCTTTATGTTGTTTTTTCGCTGCAACCTTGGAAGCCCAAAAAGCTTCTTCTGCAGCATCATCCTTTAGCCTGTTAGGTATGTTTCCTGTATGATCTGCCATCGCCTGTTTCCAAAGTTCAATATAATCTGTCATCTTTTCTCCCCTGAATTCGTATGTATTTATCGGTTTTCAAGTTAAAGCAAGCAGCCAAATACTTCCTCTTTTAAATATATTAGCATACTATAGCTAAAACTTTGTTTTACACATAAGAAAAAGGAGCAAAAACTTTGCTCCTTTATCAACTATTGCTTATTTGTTTATACTTTTATCTTTTCGATAAAGCTGACCACGTATTTTCAAGCCATTTATCAAAGTCAGCTCCTTTTTCACCCTCATATGTATCATATATATCCATTCTCATCTTCTGGAGTTTCTCTTTGAATTCAGTATATGTGTGATTTTCTGGTAAACTCTTCTTGATCCTGACTAAGATTTTGGTCAAACCTTTAACCAACTCTCCTTTTTTCCTTGCTGGCAATTGAACATTTTCACCTAAACTTTTCAATTGACGGTAGGCGGCCTCTTGAACTTTATATACAGAATCATTACTCATGATATTTGTGATAATGTCGATTACTTGTTTATTTTTTGACTGACCTAATTCTTCGATCGCATCTAAACGTTCTCTCCAATTAGATTTGCGATTGGCAGATTTTTTTAATTCCTCATAGTTGGCAGGTAACTCGATACCCTTTGTTTCTTTGTTGTTCAAATGAATCATTTCTCCTTCTGTCTTAGTAATCCGGATATCAAAAATGTTAATCCGATACTACAATAATCCCATTACCAGGAATGGTTTATTACATTCCTTATTATACCCTTTTCTATATTTTAATATAGTTAAATTTGTTATTCATCTGTTGTATCCTCAATCAGTCAGGTGCCAGGGGTGTGATGCTTTGCTTCTACAAACTTACCTGCACCTATAGCTCAATAAGTAGCTTCAACAGTAAAAGGCATAAATCCTGCCTGGATTCATGCCCCTATAGTTGACTATGAAGTATGCAGATATTAAAAGCACAAATCTAGTCCACGTAATGTTTTTTATAATCTGGATGGATAGAAAACTTTTTACGTAAATCGGCGAGGTTTTCACCAAAACTTTCTTCTAATAGTTCTCTATGCTTCTCCATGATTTCCATCAGATACAAATCATGGATCATAACTTCTGTAATGGGCATCACTAATCCTACATGCATGGTCCATGCTGCACGGCTATCTTTGCCAAGCGAAACAATGCCTGCTACTACTTCTGAATCATCTCCACTGATAACAAGCCATCGTCCGCCATACTCTTCTGTAATTGCATAGCCCATATAATGGAGGTAAACATTAGCAAAATCACAGACGATTTCCCCATAGGCAATAATTGTTACATTGACTCCTTTATTTGCTGCCTGTCTCAGTTCATACTCTAATTCTTCGAATTCGTCTTCCCATATCTCTAAAAGTATTCTTTTTTTAGCAGATAATATACAAGCTTTTACCTTATCGAGTATTTCATTGCGTCCCATGATATTCCATATATTTTCACGGTCATTTGCAGAACGTTCAAACTCCGCTAATGATTTTTCTGCCCGTTCAAAATTCTCTTCTGCTTTTATCCGACGGTTTTTTATTAGCTCCTTTGCAGGTACAGGCGTATATTGAGGTGTGTTTCCAGGACTAACCAGAATATCTCCTCTTATTGCGAGACTGTCCAGAATTTCATATATTCTTGAACGTGGTACACCGGAGTTTTTTGCGACTGCATAGCCTGTTAATGGCGATTCTTCCAATAAGGTAAGATATGCTTTCGCTTCATATTCGGTAAAATTTAGATTTTTTAATGTTTCTAAAATGTTTTCTTTCATAATCCCTCCAAAACAACCTTAGTCGCTACCTTTGTAACTAATATTTTAACAAAATCTGTTGACGCTTTCCATTTTCATCTAATATACTTACATAAGTAGTTACTTAAGTAGCAACTAATAAGAAGTAAGGGAGAAATAGTATGGATAGCTTACTTACATACATATCAATTGTTGCAATGATGGTTATTATACCAGGAGCAGATACTATGCTCTTAGTGAAAAACACGCTTAGCCATGGTACAAAAGCGGGACGGTATACGGTTCTCGGAATGGCAACGGGACTTTCTTTTTGGACGCTTATTGCAATCCTTGGACTATCTGTTGTGATTGCAAAGTCTGTGATTCTTTTCAGTGCAATCAAATATTTGGGAGCCGCCTATTTAATTTATTTAGGAATAAAAAGTTTTTTTTCTAAAAGCGTCTTTTCTTTAAAGGAAATTCAAGCACAAGCAAATACACCTGCAAAGCATTCAAATCGGCATAATAAAGATTCCTTTATGCAAGCATTACTTAATAATATTCTTAATCCAAAGACCGTTTTAGTTTATATTACAATCATGCCGCAATTTATCAATTTGAACGGAAATGTAAACCAGCAATTGATTATATTAGCTTTCATATTAACCTTACTCGCTGTATTGTGGTTTCTATTTCTTGTTTATCTAATTGATTATGCAAAAAAATGGATGAACAACTCCAAATTCCAAAAAGCATTCCAAAAATCAACAGGCTTAATATTAATTGGTTTTGGCATAAAAACAGGAATTTAATTTCATTTACCAAAACATCTTATTTGATTCCATCCGTTCAGAAAATTGAACGGATTTTTTATAAGTATGTAACGTACAGCTAACATACTGTAAACTAACCTGCACCGATAGTTTTAAAGAAAAAGCTTCCTTACAATCTTCCATCCGTATATATGGCGCTGCAATATTGATCTGCAAAGACATTTTTCGCCTTACATCATCAATGGAGAATGATCAAGTTCCTAACATAAAAACGTCAGTATTTTCTCATAAGAGAAGAAAATACTGACAAGTAATCCCTACTATGAAGTTTAAGCATCCTTTCAATCCAAGCCACAAGCCTTGGCAAGTATTTCAACAAGGTGCATACTTTTCATTTGGTTCGCCGCTCCCTCCCTCTGGATGCCAATGTTCATTTGCATTTGGCAGCCAGGGTTAACCGTCACTACGGTTGTTGCTTTGGTTTCTTTTAAGTTCTTCATTTTCTCATCAAGAATTTTCATGGATTCATCAAAGTGGAGAAGATTGTAAATTCCTCCTGATGCACAGCAGCGGTCAAACCCTTCCATTTCCACATAGGAAACCCCTGGTATGGATTGCAATAATAAACGAGGTTCCTTTTGGACCTTTTGAACATTGCGTAAATGACATGAATCTTGATAAGATACGATGCCTTGCCATTCTTCAGTAAAGGGAAGCGGCCCCAATTGATGAAGAACTTGACTGATATCTTTTGATTTTTCCGAAAAAACCCTTGCCGCCCCAGCCCATTCGCGATCATCTGACAATAGATGTCCATATTCAAGAAGCGTGGCGCCGCAGCCTCCTGCGTTATTTACAATGACATCCGCATCTGTTTTCATGAAGGCCTGGATATTCCTCTTTGCCAACGCTTTCGCTTGTTTTATTTCACCTTGATGGGAATGCAGGGCACCGCAGCAATTCTGATTTTCAGGGAGAATGACCTCACAACCCGCTAAGGTGAGCAACTCAATGGTAAGGCGGTTTATTCGTGACATCATGGAATCCATGATACACCCAGTAAAAAAAGCCACCTTTAATTTCGTTTCCCCTTTTGCTGGCATTATCATACCTGTCCGGATTCGTTTGGAGGACGGCTCGATGGCTGGTAGTGCTTGTTCTAAATGTGCAAGGGCAGGGGAAACCTTTTGCAGTACATTTGTTGAACGGATAAGCTTGGATAAGCCTGTTTTTTGATAGAGATGTACTGCACTTCCAATCCTATTCATTCGTTTTGGATATGGAAAAAGATGAACCAATGCCATTTTTTTGATCTTGGTCATATTATTTTTTTGGTTTGCTGATGGGGAGTTTTCAATGGCTTCTTTTGCCGCTTCCAGTATATGTCCGTATGGCACACCGACAGGACATGCTGTTTCACAAGCACGACAGCCCAAGCATAGGTCGATCGGTTCAGCTAAATCTTTTTGGAAATCTATTTTTCCTTCGGCTGCCATTTTCACTAGATTGATTCGACCGCGTGGAGAGGCGGATTCTACACCCATTGATTCATATGTAGGACATGCTGGTAAACAGTAACCGCATTTTACGCATTGGTTTGTCCAATCATAGGCATTAGAATATAAATTTTGGAGCGCTGCATTTGTCTCGTTCGCTTTGACAGGTAGATTCATGTAACCAACACGACCCTTGTCTGGCCTTTATCAGGAAAAATCTTACCTGGATTCAGGATATTATTGGGATCCCATGCTTCTTTTATTTTTTTCATCATATTCACCCCTGTTATTCCTAATTCCATTTCCATATATGGTGACTTTAAAGTACCGATGCCATGTTCTCCGGAAAGGGTTCCGCCTAGTTCGATTGCTGCTTCAAAAATTTCACTGACTGCAAGCTCCACTTTTTTCATTTCCGTAATATTTCGTTTATCAGTAATGATGTTAGGATGTAAATTGCCATCTCCTGCATGGCCGAATACAACCAAGTTCAACCCGTATTTCTCCCGGATATTGTTTAATCTCTCCATCATCGCCGGTATTTGACTGCGTGGAACGGTCGCGTCTTCAGAAATTTTTGTAGGACCCATTTGTGTAATGGCCGGGGAGACCAATTTACGCGCACTCCAAATCGTTTGTCGTTCCTCCTCTGTCTCCGCTATCTTGACATAGGAAGCACCTTCCGCCCTGCATATATTGGCGCATTTATTGATTTCTTCCTCAATCGCCAATGGGTGACCATCTATTTCTATGATCAAAATGGCTTCTGCCTGAAGAGGCAAACCGGAAGGCCGATAGCTTTCAACTGCACGGATGCAAGCATTATCCATCAATTCCAGTGCAGATGGTAGAATTCCTGACGATAAAATGCTGGTAATGGCATGGCCAGAGTCTATCAAATGATTGAAATGGGCGACAAATGTTTGTTTAGATTGAGGTTTTGGTATTAAGCGGATGATTGCCTCAGTAACGATGCCCAAAGTACCTTCCGATCCCACGATCAATCGGGTCAAATCATACCCTGTTACATTTTTTACGGTCTTTCCGCCAGTACGAATGATTTCTCCCGTCGGGGTTACCACCTCCAGGCCTATCACATATTCTTTTGTCGTTCCGTATTTCAATCCCTTTGGCCCGCTGGAGTTTTCTAATAGATTCCCGCCTATAGTGGCTACATTGGAGCTGCTTGGATCCGGCGGATAGAACAAGCCGGCTTCTTCAGCCTTTTTATGAATATTTGCCGTAATCACACCTGGAGAGACAATGGCAAGCATATTTTCCCGATCAATGATCAATTTATCCCGTAAAAGGGTCATATCAAGAACCATCCCCCCTTTAACAGGTAAAGGGCCGCCACTTAGCGAAGTTCCAGATCCTCTAGGGTAAACAGGTATTTTGTGAGTATTAGCCAATTTAACCACTTTACTGATTTCCTCCGCATTTTTTGGCTGTATAACGATTTCGGGTAAATATTCCCCAAAAGAAGCGTCATAGCTATAACAATACCTTTCTGCCAAATCAAGGAACATTCTGTCACCTGGTATTACCTGACTAAGATCGTCCAAGGCTTCTTTCTCCATGCTTTTCACTTCCTTTCTTAATAGTAAGTTGGAAAAGAACTATTTGTATGTAATATAATGGAATTTTATAATCCTGCTAGATATAATGATGAAAAAAAGGAGGTTATTTTTTTGAAAATTGCATTGATTCACGCAACCACTACTGCACTAAAACCAATTGAAGTGGCCTTTCGGACAGTTGCTCCGAACATTGAACTCCTTCATTTCATGGACACGGGTCTTCTCCCCTTGATGGAAAAGAGCGGCAAGTTAACTCCGGAAATCACCCGCCGCTTTTCTTCATTAGTAAATATAGCCTATGGGTCTGACGTTTCATGCATCCAACTTACTTGCTCCGCCTTTAATGACATCACTGCAATTTTACAACCTCTATATCCTGTAAAGTTATTTCGTTCAGATGAAGCCATGCTTGATGAAGCACTTCGCTACACTAGCATCGGCCTGGTTTCAACCGTAAAAGAAACACCGATCGCCCTTCAAAATTACTTATTAAATAAGAATCCGGAATGTATGATCGAGTCATTGGTCGATCCAGGGATCATCCATTTATTATCACAAGGAAAAAGAAAGGAACATGATGATCGGGTTAAAAAGATGGTGGAACAATTGGATGGAAAGACAGAAGTGATTTTGCTTTCACAATATAGTATGGAGCATATTGCAAAGCAGGTTAATCCTTCTGTCCCTGTCCTAACGGCACCTCTATTGGCTGCCAAAAGGTGTTTCGATCATTTGAATGGAACGTACAGTTGAGTTTTCTTCGAAAAAAATCAGAGCTTAGCAAGCATGATCGTTTGTCACATCTTATATATCGTTTTTAACCGTTTGTATGATGGGAACCGCCAAAAACTTTCCCGACACCTTGAATTTTTTCAAGTATTACGATTAGAAGGACTGATATGAAAATAACCACGCTTGACACGGATGCAACGATTGGATTGTAGGCATCCTGCATTTGCGAGAAAATCTCGATCGGCAGCGTTCTCATTTCCGGTGATACCATAAAGAGAGAGACCGTTACATTATCAAATGATGTCAAAAATGCGAATAATCCCCCTGAGATGGCCGCGGATCCAATTAGCGGCAGAGTCACTTTCATGAATACTGTTAATGGATTCGCTCCTAGAATGGCAGCAGCCCGTTCGAGATTGTAATCAAATCCACTTAAACCGGTTAAGACGAGCCGCATAACATAAGGTATGCAAATGACGATATGGGCAATTAAAAATCCTGTAGACGTACCGGCAAGCATCATTGGTGTAAAGTACATTAAAAGTGCAATCCCTAAGACTAATTGCGGCACACTTAATGGTGAAGTTAATAGGGCCGTAATATACGATTTTCCAGGTATATCATACTTTGCGATGCCAAGGGCACCCAAAGTTCCGAATATGACGGAGAAAAGGGCAGCTAATGCTGCGAACTTCGCACTGTTCAAAAATGCTTCCAAAAATTCAGGACGCTCCAAAATTTTGACATACCATTGAAGTGAGAAGCCTTCAGCCGGAAAACTTGGATAATTGGCACTTGTAAAAGAAGCGGGAATAACGACAATGAGCGGTATCAAGATATAGATAATGGCCAACACGGCAACAGCAATCCGCAGGCCGCCAAACGTTTTCATCATCGGAATACCTCCTTGAATTTCCCTTTTTCAAACGCTCTGGTAAATACGGCTACTGATATGACAGTGGTTGCTAATAGAATATAAGAAAGTGCAGATCCGAAAGTCCAATGCAGCAGGTTATTTATTTGATCATAGATGACAACAGGCATCACTGGCACATTGGCTCCCCCCATCAGTGCAGGGGTTACATAAGCACTCATTGACAAACTGAATACGAGAATGCAGCCAGATACGATACCAGGGATACTTAGCGGCAATGTAATCGAAAAGAACCTTCTGAATGGGCTTGCCCCAAGTATGGCTCCTGCCTTATCGAGAGAAGGATCGATATTATAAAGACTCGCAACGATGGATAAGATCATGAAAGGAAGATATGCATTGGAAAGCCCGATCACAACTCCGATTTCCGAAAACAATAGTTTCAATGGTGCATCTATTATGCCAAGGGCCATCAAGGTTTGATTAATCGTTCCGTTAGGCAATAGCAGGAGGTACCAGCCAAAATTACGGACAACAATACTTACCAAGAGCGGTGACACGATCAAGAGAGTGATATACCCTCTGACCCGCGCTGAACTTTTGGCCATCGTCAAGGCTACCGGATATCCAAGAAATAAAGCAACCAAGACCGAATATAAACTGATCTTCACTGTCAGCCATAAAGAAGATAAGTAATAGCTATCGGAAAATAATTGTGTATAGTTTTTCAAGCTATAAACTGCCTCCGCTCCTCCCAGATTATCTGTGGATATGAAGCTTAAATATAAAATGTATAACATCGGGATGACAAAGAAACCGAATATGAAAAGTAGAATAGGCGTTAAAAGGAGTAATCCTGGCACCCATACTTTCCTTTTCTTGATTTTAGGTTTCTTTTGCGGCTCAATAGGATTCGTATCCTTTTCTATTTCTTGACTAGCATAACTTCTGATGGGCTCCATCCAATCAACACCTCACTTCCATTTTGCCATGATGAATCGAAAGCGGAAGTCAATACTTGAATACTTTTCCCCTGTAATAGAACATTGATTTCCCATGAGGTACCAAGATAATTAATTTGGCTGATCTTAGCACGGTGGAAATCCAAAGGAGATGTAGTTTTTTCATCAAGAGAAACAATTTGCAGTTTTTCTGGTCTAATATAAAGCTTCACCTCATCCCCGGTTTTCAAATCACTATCATTTCCCATGATGTTATTTGCATCAACATGAGTGATATCAGGCCCTATCTTGACTGAAACTTTCCGCTTATCCAAAGCAGACACATTCCCTTCAAAACAATTCGATTTCCCGATGAATTGAAAGACGAATTCTGTCTTAGGATGATTGTAAATCTCAGTCGGTGTACTGATTTGTTCAATTTTCCCTGCATTCATGACCACGACCCGATCAGACATGGAAAGAGCTTCTTCTTGATCATGAGTCACAAAAATGGTGGTTACGCCAATTTCCTTTTGTAAACGCTTTATCTCGGCCCTGAGTTCATGGCGCAGCTTTGCATCAAGGTTTGAAAGCGGCTCGTCAAGCAAAAGGAGCTCCGGTTCAACTACAAGTGCCCTGGAAATCGCAACACGCTGACGCTGCCCTCCAGATAATTCCCGTGGATAACGATTTTCCAATCCTGACATTTTCACTAATTCAAGCGCTTTACTTATTTTCTTTTTTTGCTCAGCTTTACCGACCTTGCGCAGCTTCAAGCCAAAACTAAGATTTTCATAGACAGTCATATGAGGAAAAAGCGAATAAGTTTGAAAAACCATTCCTAAATCTCGCTTATAAGGCGGAACCTTCGTAACATTATTGCCCTTAATATGAACCTCGCCCCGATCTGCATCGAGGAACCCTGCAATGAGGTTCAAGGTTGTTGACTTTCCGCACCCGGAAGGCCCAAGAAGAGTGAGTAACTCTCCTTGTTTCACCTCCAGGTCAATGCCATTGAGGACAACATTCGCTCCAAATTGTTTAAACGCGCCTTTTATCTCTACATCATTTTTATTTGAACCGAACCCCTGAACTGCCTCCAGGTGCTGCCTATTAATTTCCACATCTTTTTTTAATACTTCCATGTGATCAACACGCTCCTTTTATTTGAGTTTTTTCCCTAATTCAGGAGTAACCTCTTTCGCCCATCTGTCTGACACCTCGGCACGGATTTCGGCAAACTTGGCGAAATCAGGTTTGAATGTTTTATCACTTGCTTCAAGACCGATTGACTCTTCATATTTCTCTGGGATTTTCATGCCTTCTACCGTAGGATAAAATCCTTTTTCGGAAATTAATGCTTGAGCTTCTTCACTGATTACATAGTTGATGAATTCAAGGGCTTCTTTGCTATTAGGCGTATTTTTCACTAGACCTGCGCTGAAGGCTTGAAGCGGCACGCCTTCTTTAGGCACGGCCATCTTAATCGGAATGCCTGAAACGGCTAGTTCACCTATGGAATAACTTCCCATGACCGTTACGTCAGCAGCTCCTTGTTGGATTGCTGGCATCATTTGCGTTGAGTTTTTATAAAATGTATTGGAATACGCTGCAAGATCTTTAGCCTTTTCTAGACCCGGCTCCATATCTTCCGTACTGCCGCCGTTTGATATCGCCAGACCATTAAGGGTATTGAAGCCCCAATCATTCGTAATATCTGAAAATGCCGTTTTACCCTCGTACTCAGGAGAAACAAGATCATTCCAGGATTCAATTGATTTTAACCCTTTCTTTTTGAAGGTTTCCGTATTATAAGCTGGTGCAATGACTAAACCGAATGCTGGTGCGGCCGCCTTTTCAACCGGAATGAAACGCGGGTCCACCGATTTCATATTGGGAACATTGGACTCATCAATTGGTACGATCAGTTCCTTCTCCTGAGCGCGAATTACATCAACCGGTACAAAAAGGGCAACATCTATTTGCGGAGCGTTTTTCTGTAATTCCACTTTGGATAGGATTTCACCTGATAAACCGGAAATATAATTAACAGTGATTCCCGTTTCTTCTTTGAACTTTGGTGCAATCACATCTCGGATGGCACTTTCAATGACACCGCCATTACCGGCTATCGTAATTTTCTTCTCTCCTTTTTCCCCTGCACTTGTTTGTACGGATTCCCCCGGTTTTTGAGGAGTGGGGTTACCACAACCCGCAAGAGCGATCAATACTATTATCGATAATAGACTCATCAGTTTTTTCATTGTCATTGCCTCCCGTTTTTCATTGATTTTCAATAATTCCTTGTTCGGTAAAATAATTCATGGCTCCTGGATGAAAATCGAGTGGAACTTGTTTGGTTGCTTCCTCTATTGAAATATCAGAAGCAGCCGGATGTGTATGCTGCAGTTCAGGCAGATGTTCATATAATGTTTTCACAAGATTGTATGCATGAGGGTCAGACATTTCCTTGTAGGTTACCAAGACGTTTTTAATTGAAATAGTTTGGACATTTTTCTTCATTCCCCTGTATGTATCTCTAGGAATTTCATCATGAGTATAAACTCCATATTGTTTCTGAAGACGTTCAATGATGTCTCCTGGTATTGGAATGAAAGATAGCTCCATTTGTTTGGATATGAAAGCGATTTCATTATTCGGAATTCCCGAAGAAAAGAAAGCCGCATCAATGGTACCATTTCGTAATGCTTCTGCGGATTGTGAAAAAGAAAGATAAGATAAATTCAATTGATCAGTCGGTAAATCAGATTCTAACAATACCCGCTCTGCAATAAGTCTTGTACCGCTTCCTGCCGTTCCCACACTAATGCGTTTACCAACTAAATCTTCTAAGGAATCCATATCATTTTGTTTAGCAGTAACAATTTGAACATAATTGGAATATAGGGCCGTTAAAGCTCTTAACTTGGATTTATCCGTCTCTGGCAAATCCAGTACATCCACTGTGGTAAAACCAATTTCTGCCCGATGGCGGCTAACCAATTCAGTATTTTCGATGGAAGCATCGGTTACCTGGGTTCCTGACACAGCTCCATTATATTTTTCATACATATTTGATAATCTTTGTCCTAATGAAAAATAAACACCTGTCATATCTCCAGTCCCAATGATTAGCATCCTATTATTTAAATCCTGTCCTTCAGAAGTTAGTTGACTCTGAATCAAGGTAGAAGCAGGTTTAGAAATTTCCTGCTGCTCATTCATAAAAGAACATCCTGTCATGAAACAAAATAACAAAGCGACTTTTATAAAGAGTGCTCCATTCTTCATCTTGGCCCTCCTTTCTTAATGAATTTAGATGCAAATATCATGCCAAGTCGATTTTCTGCTTTAATACGCAAATCCTGCCGATTTTTTGGGTATTACTCAAGTATAAACCGGCAATTTTTTCCGGTTACACAGAAAAAAATGCCGGTTAACACGATAATCCTGTTATTCTCCTTTTGAAATGAGCTTGATTTTATCACGAAGGCTTCTTTCGGAAATTTTTAAGATTTGAGCTGTTTTTTGTCGATGGTTTTTACAATATTGAAGAGTGGCCGTTATGACCTTTTCTTCTATCTCTTTCATGGAAATGCCAATGGGAATCCTAAAACTGTTAAAATCGTCGTCATTGCCATCCGGCTGGAGAATGAACTTCTGTTCTTGTACATATTGGGGCAAATCGGTTTCTTCCATTCTTTTCGAGTTTGATAGGGCCACAGCATATTCTATAATGTTACCAAGCTCACGGACATTCCCAGGGTAATGATAATCCAGTAAAATTCGACGTGCGGTTGCCGAGAATGTCTTTTCTTCACGATTCATATCCTTAGCGTGCTTTTTTAAAAAATAATCCATAAGGATCGGTAAATCTTCTTTTCTATCTCTTAAAGGCGGCATCGAGATGGGAATGACATTTAGCCTGAAATACAAATCCTCCCTAAATTCCCCTTCCATCACCATTTGCTCCAGGTTTTTATTGGCTGCACTTATAATCCGGACATCCAATGAGATTTTTGTATTGGATCCCAGTGGCGTCACTTCCCGTTCCTGCAATACCCTTAATAATTTAGCTTGAAGAGGAAGGGGCATTTCACTAATCTCATCCAGAAAAAGGATGCCTCCATTAGCAGCAACGAATTTCCCTTCCTTCCTCTGAGTTGCACCGGAAAATGCTCCCTTCTCGTAACCGAATAATTCAGATTCCAGCAGCATCTCAGGAATTGCTGCACAATTGACAATCTGCATGGGATTGTTTTTCCTTCTTCCCAGCGTATGGATGTTACGGGCTACAAGCTCCTTACCAGTACCACTCTCACCCGTGATAAGAACACTGGAATCAATATCTTTCACTCTTTCTATCATTGAGAAAATACGCTGCATCGCCTTGCTGTTACCAAGGAAGTTACCAAATCTCTTTTGAATCTCTAATTCTTCATGCAATGTCTCCAATTGATTGGAAATCTGTTTGAATTCGGCTGCCCTCATCAAGAGCAAAGAAAGCTCTTCTATATTAATTGGCTTTTCAATATAGTAGTAGGCTCCTTTTTTTATAGCCTCGATGGAAGTTTCAATGGATGAATAGGCAGTCATCATGATGACTGTCACGTTAGGTGCTATTTGTTTGGTTTTCTGTAGGACATCAAGTCCACTTTTATTCCCTATTCTCAAATCAAGTAACACAATATCAAAGTGCTGATTCTCGATCTTTCGAAGACCCTCATCGGGGTCAGTAGTTGTTACGACTTGATAGGAATCTTCCAATGCAAAGCTAAGAGCGGTGCAAATAGCAGGTTCATCGTCAATCACCAATACATGCATTTTCATATTACTCCTCCTCTTTCCAGGCTTCTATTCGATATATAAAGGTAGTAAAATGGTGAATTTCGTTCCTGAATTAGGATAACTCTTCACATGGATATCTCCGTTATTCTCTTTAATTAGCCTATACGATAACGTAAGTCCCAAACCGACTCCCTTTTCTTTATTTGTGAAAAAAGGTTCGAAAATATGGTTCAGTTCCTCCTGTTTCATCCCTTTTCCTGTATCGGATATGGTAATCCGCCCTGTCTTTTCGTTCTCTTTATCAATGGTGATATTAATGGTCTTTTCCTTTGTTTCTTCAACGGCATGAATCGAATTCAACACCAAGTTAAGAAGTACTTGTTGAATTTGTTGTAAATCTATATAAAAAATAAGGTCCTCCTCAATCGTCTGCTCGAAATTTATTTGGTTTTTTTCCATTGTCACCTTATGAAAAGCAAGTAATGATATAAGTTCATGAGCGTGACAATTGGTGATATTTGGAGGGCGCGGACGTGCATATTCAATTAAATCGGTAACAATCGCATTCAAACGATTAACTTCTGTAGGCAAGTGTTCCATTAGAACTTGTCGGAATTGAGGATTATCATATTTACTCGGAAGTAAATCAATGAATGTTTTTATCGATGTCAAAGGATTCCTTATTTCATGTGCGACGCCTGCAACGAGTTGACCAAGAGCGTGCAGCTTTTCTTGTGTGACCAATTTTTTCTCCAATGTTTTCTTTTCCGTCTCATCACTCATGGAAAGCAAATATCCGGTTTGTATATCTTCAGAATTGAACATCTTATGCATCGAATATGAAATCATCTTCTGTTCATTTTCCTCATTAAGTACCAAGATCCGAAAAGAACCCGTGCGATTATTCTCCCTTTGTTCTTGATGTAAAGCTTCGAAATTCTTCATTAATTGTGAATGATTCATAAGATTCAGAATCATTTCCTTGGAAATGTTGAGAATGTCCGATGCCTTTGCATTGCAGCTGGTAATCACGAAATCGAGATTGAATGTGATGATTCCATTATTGATATTGTTTAAGATTTGATCTTTGAATGCTTCAGCGTTAGCGATGTTTTGCCTTTGTTTCTCTAAATCCTTATTTAATAAATGTAATTTTAACGTCTGGTTATGAACGGATTTTTTTAGCTTTTGATTCCATATGTAAATGAATAGTAGGATAAGGGCTACTGCAGTTAAGCTGATAATCAACCAGAATATGAATTGCTCCAGCCTAGCAATTTTTTGATTGGATTGTGGCATGACCCATTTATCAATTATCCCATTGATATTCCGGTTTGCTTTAAGTTCTGTCAGTGTATTATCCATCATGAAAAGAAGCGATTGATTCCCTTTTTTTACTGCAATCGTATAATCCGCCGGTTCAATGACTTCATCAAGAATGATGTAATTCTTTTCTTGGCGGAATTTTTTTAAATAGAAATCAGCAGTCCATTTGTTTCCGATGAATACATCTGCACGGTTGTTCAATAATGTTAAAATACCCGAGTATTGATTCGAAACGGTCGTTAAATTTGTATTCCTCATATTGAGAAAAGTACTGATTACTGGAGTGTTATGGTCAAGGACAACATGTGAATCACGTAGATCCGTTAACGTATGAATTTCCTGTTTCCTTTTACTAGGAATGATTATTGATTGGGACATTGTAAAATAGGATTGAGTGAAATCAAGTCGGTAATCTTTTTCGGTATTATAGGTACTTCCAACAATGGCATCAATTGTTCCGTTACTCAAGGCTTTTTCGGCTTCTTCCATCCTCATCGGAATATATTTGAAATCTACGCCATTATATTTTGCTATTTCCTCCATTAAATCAATATTGATGCCTGTCAGCTCACCAGCTTCATTTTCAAATGAAAATGGAGGAAGAGCACTTTCTCCAGCAATTATAAAAGTCTTTTGTTCAGCAAAAACAGCGGGAGACCAAAGCGTTTGAACATAGACTATCATGCAAAATATACTTAGTTTAAACAGCTGCTTTTTAATTAAGAGCCCTCCTTCTGTGTCTAAATCCTTGCAGTCAGTGTTTCTCGGCTAAAACACCATGATAATATACTTCTCCAATAAGGGCTTGAACCCTTTAAAATGCAAAGAATTCTTGACACAATCTAACAATTTCCTACAAAAAGTTGTGTTATTCTGTCTTAACAAATAAATTTAACCCCAGCAACCTTTGCTGGGGTTTAGGTTAGAGATAGACTTCTTATTTTAAATTAGAAGAAGAGCCAGTTTGCTTTTTTTAAAAATCCAGTTGATTTCAGAATTTCGCTCCCTTTCCGCCGCCTGTCTGCCAAGCCTCCTCGAAGCAAGCGTCTGTTTAGACTCTGCTAGCCAGTTATTCGGGCAGGAGTGTCGCATATTTCTTCAATCTAATGGGGGTTTCATTCTAAAAAAATGAAGGATAAACATGTCTTTCTTTAAAATCATGGTTGGCATTGAGACACTTCGGAACATATAGATACATTGGCATTTTTATGTTAAAGTAATTTCAATTTCAAGGCTTATTAACATTTGCCGTAACGCTCCAAGAAGATAAGCTGAGTGGGCAGTGGTCGCATTTTCATTTGTCAGCCATTTTCCTAAATCGAAATTTCAAAAAAAGCCCAATTTCCCAGTATTAAATTGAGAAATTGGGCTTTTTTGTTACTCGATAAAAGAACCCTATAATGGAATAACACATTATTTTCATTACTTAGTTTCTTTAAGGATCATTACTTTTTTTCTTATCGAATATACTAATCCTTTAATCCCTTTCCATTGAGAATATTCTGCATACATTTTTCAACTCTTGACTCTCGAGTTTTAGATTGTTTCGGTTGAGAAAAATGAAGAATGTATGCTCTTTGCCGTCCCGGGGTCAATGCTTCAAAAGCCGTTTTCAAGGCAGGGATTTCATCGAATTTGTTTTGAAGCTCATCAGGAATTATGAATTCTTCGTTCTTTTTAAAATTCACTTCCAAACCGGCTTTTTCAACTTCAATGGCCTCATGAATATAGGCTTTCAGAATGGTTTCCGTTGCAACTATTTCTTGAAGATTGGTGAACCGAATCTGGCGCGCCCCCTGTACATTCTCCGTTTGTTGGATTAGAATCCCATGGGTATCCTTTAACAAGGCACCTTTGTGAAACAGAAGCGCACAATATTCTTTAAATCCATGTATTAAAACGATGTTTTTTTTCTCAAACGTGTAACAAGGATGCATCCACTTAAATTCTTCGGTCAGCCCACAGTCAAGAACGATATTTCTCAGCGTCTCATATTCTTCCTTCCACTTTTTAGCTTTACCTAAAAATTCATCAACCTTAGGATTCATTCTACTATTTGACATCACGGAACACTCCTCTTTCCGAGCAGTTTGCTTTTCTTATGCGTTAGCTAAAAACTAAAAAACAGGTTCAGAGATTTGATCTTACATTTCCTCTAACAATTTATTAAGATCTTCGCCCATTTTCGCCCAACCATATTTCGCACCATTGAACGCTTGATCTTCTTTTTCGAATCCTGATTGTTCAAGATGTAAATAGGTTGTTCCATCCTCGTGCTTTAATGTCCATGTGACTGTAGTGTTTATCCCGCTACCTACCCAAGTGTAAGATAATCTATAAGGCTCCTCAACTTCAAGAACTTCGGAATCGATAACTAAATTCCACTGTTCATTCCGGAACTGAAATTTATGTCCGACGACAGGTTTAATATCATTAGCCATTACCCACTTCGCAAGAGTATTTGCATCCGTTAAGGCGAGCCATACCTTCTCGATTGGGCTCTTAAAATTAAAATCTTGTGATACTGTTAAATTCATCTTTTGTTCCTCCTCTAATATTTGGTTTAAAAGCAGCATTCTTTCACTCCAGAATTTCCTGTAAAACGATACCCAATCCTCAATTTCCCTCAACGGGGCAGCATTCAGCCGATAACGCGTTTCCCTGCCGATCTTTCTGCTGATTACGAGACCAGCCTCTTTAAGGATTGTCAAATGCTTTGAAACCGCAGTACGGCCCATTTCAAAATGTATAGTCAACTCATTGAGTGGCAATTCTTCCACGTCCGCCAACAAACGTAGCAATTTACGTCTTGTTGGGTCAGCGATGGCTGCATAAATATCACGCTCTTGATTTTTCTCGTTCAAAATCACCCCCCCTTTTAATTGGACACCGATTGGTGTCTTTTATTATATGACACCAATCGGTGTCCTGTCAATTTTAGTATTGACACATGGTATTTGTTTTATTCTCCTATCATCAAGTATATAGGTTCCTTATTTTCTAGTTGTTCAAAAGATTAAGCTTCAACCTTATTAGATCCTTTTACAACTAAATTTCCCTGTTTGATACAGTACATTTGTTAAGAAACTAACACTTATACATAAATAACCAATTGTTAGCCGCTTTTTTTGCAAAAGATCAGAATCGAAAACGGGCATCCTAAAAAACTTCGTAAGCTTGGAAGTAAGCAGCGATATATCCTCATTGATAAGCAAAGTGGAAAGAATTTAACCGGCCTCAATATCAGGCAATGCTCTTAATCATTCGCGAGGGCGGAGGTTTATTATTCCTTGATTCACTAGACAAATTGGGCAGAGATTATGATCGTATCATTCGAGAAAGGAAGTATATCCCCCGATATTCGAAAGCAGATATGAGACACATTTGATAGGAGGAAATCCAGAGGGTGAGGGTGATACGGGGGAATTAATGGTGGACAAATTTTAAATTCTGCTTTCATATTGATTGGATCGGGTGTGCGAGACTCCTGCGGGAAAAGCGTGTTCAAGGAGACCCCGTAGGCGCAAGAGCGCCGAGGGGGCTCCCGGACCGCCCGCGGAAAGCGAGTGCCTGAAGAGGAAATCAATTACAAACCCTCGATATAATAAATTATTTGTCTATTTCAAGACTTTTAACATTTGACGTAATGCTCCAAGATGATAAGCTGAGTGGGCAATGGTCGCATTTACATTTGTCAGCCATTTTCCTAAATCGATTGTATCGATTTCTTTGAAAAGAGTTACATATTCCTTATGTAATCCCTCCCTTATTTCCGCCCATTTCACCTCATCAACTTGAGCAATGGTCCAGCTTGCGTCCCAGTCTTTTTCAAAGTCTGTGCCACTAATCATTGTTCGGATTACCCATAAATAATACCGTGTGTGGTCTGAGTGAGCAGCAATGGTTGATCCATTTATGGAACGTGAAGCGTCTTCTGCGGTTAAACCATCAAGTGTCCCAAAAATCCCTGTATTCGGTCTTGAATCAGTATAATAGCTCCCATCATTTCCCGGTCCTTCAAACGTTTCTTTCAAAAGCATTTTTATCGAACTTTTCAACGTCTCGCTCATCTCAAATCCCCCCAATTAATTTAATCGACTTCATTACTTTATAATACACTAAGACAAATCTATAATCGTTTATATTTTGTTAAATTAATCCAAAATTCCAGAAATTTAAAGATTTACTCTAGGTATGGATTTTCCTTTTACTTTTAGTGCAGTTATGAACCTTAAATGGAATTTAACGCTGCTCTAAACGTGAAAAAAAAATAAAAAGGAACGGCCTTCAGTTTGTAGACAAAAGGACTTCGGAATTAATAAATTCAAAGAGAAGTCACTGGCAGCCTCAATTTTACGAACTAAATGGTTAGCTGGCATCAGTTGATATAAAGTAATCACTTCCAGTTGACTAGCTGAATGGAATAATGTTTAGAAAGCATCCTCATCACCTCAAGTATTAGTAATTCCATTTTTAACAATGAAGACTTTAGGCAAAATGGTTCTATCTAAAAGTTTAAAACAAAGTTGATTGGAGCGGGTGTGCGAGACTTCTGCGGGAAAAGCTAGTCCAGGGGAGATCCCGTAGGCGCAAAGGCGCCGAGAAGGCTCACGGACCGCCCGCGGAAAGCGAGTGCCTGGAGAGGAAATCAGCGTTCAAATTGTAAAAACCGTAAAAAAAACTGTCGACAAACTCGAATTTTATCGAGTTTGTCGACAGTTTGAAGGCCATTCCTTAAATAAAAAGGAACGGCCTAAAATATTTATCTGTCTGAAAATGCTAAGTCTAAAGTTTTAGTAGCTTTTCAATCGCTCCTCCAGGGACACAATTCTAAACTTTAACTCTTGATTCGAGTCTAAGCCCCCTATTACAATTTGATTATCTTCCGTAATGGTGACATATCTGAAGGTTTCTTCGCCGTGAATCTTTATTTTTGTCTCCAATGTCGTTTCCATTTTTGCAAAAACTTGATCTGTGTATGTAAGCGGAAGAAGATCATCTAATCCTTCTTCAGGGCTGCCGAGCCACTTAAACATGAAATCTTTCAATGAATATTGTTCAATCATCGATAAATGATTTTTAAAAATTAATTTGTCAATTGTTATCTCTTTCAACTTAACCACTCCTCAATAGTATCTAAAGTTTATATGGATAAACTCATAACATCAAGGGCATTCCAATGACAAACCATTACAATTTGATTACTTGCTGACTAAATAAACCCTTTTCTTCGAAAAATGGAGTTATGTTACCTTGAAAATAAATTGGAGAATGATTTTTTTTTAGAATACGACTAGGATTAACATGTAGAGGGATTATTTTCTGAGATTTGCACGTTTTGGTATGGATGATTATCCGTGAAACAAGGATGTTCATTTCAGTCGAAAACAGCCTCCATTTGCTTATGAAATGAAGGCTGTTTTTCTTATATGAAAAATGTATAAACTACTTTCAGTTAAAGCCATTAAATTATAATTCTTGTTTTCCTTTAACACCATTTATCGAATAGCTGATTTTAATGTTGGCATTTAATGAGTGATATACTGAACAGTACGTATTTTTGGATAATTGAATTGCACGGACCACTTTATCTTCAGGCAGATCACCCTCTAATAAATAGTGAATATGAAAATCGGTAAACCGTTTAGGATGATTTTCCGATCGTGCCCCTTCTATTTCTATTTGAAAGGCCTTTGTTTCAAATCGCATTTTTTTTAATATCATTACAATATCAATACCTGTGCACCCAGCAAGAGAATGTAAAAGTAACTCCGTGGGTCTGGCTCCGCTATTTTTTCCTCCTGCTTCTTCGGCAGCATCCATCTTAATTTCATGTCCCGACGGAGTTGTGCCAGAAAATGCCAGTTCCCCTGTCCATGTAATCATTGTCTTCATATATTTCAATTCCTCCCTTTCTTGTTGTTTTGTTCTGTTCTAAAAATAGTCCGTATTTCCATTTAACGTAAATGCATATCATTTTATTATTTAAAAATATTTCCCCAATGGGGTCAGTGCGTAAATATACAGTGCACTGGGCTTCTGGATTTCTTATACTCTAACTTTTGATGACTTTCCATACCTTATATTCTTCCCACAATACCTAATTAGTTAGTCATACTGTAAAATTTGAACATTGCCTTAAGGCACTCGCTTTCCATGGGTGGTCTTGCGCCCAGTGCGCCTCTGGACGCGCCCTTCCCGCAGGAGTCTCGAACACTGGTTCCAATCGACTTTGTATTAAATTTTAGATTGAAACACTCAAAAAAACATTCCAGGTGATTTAAGAAATCCGCTACCTTTCCGCTGACTGCCTGCCAAGCCTTCTCGACGCAAGCCTCTGTGGGGTCTCGGCTAGCCAGCTTTTCGGCAGGAGTGTCGCAAATTTCTTCAATCTATTCAGGGGTTCATCCATATATTTATGTGTAAAAACAAGATGGATAACTAAGTTTACCTATAGAACATGGTTGTGAGAGCTTTTCGAACCGCCATTTTTGGAAATAATGGTTTTAAAATTTCGATAGAAACAGTTTAAGCTTGCAAAATGAAAGACATCATTTCTTCAATTACCAAGCAGTTTTATAGTTTCCTTCTCCACTCAAAGGAGTTTTATAACTATTATTTTCCCCATCTTGCCATGTGATATTGCCATTTTCATCTTTTAGGACGAACTTGAATTCATAAAATCGATTTTCGGCTAATAGAAATGTTCCACTCCAGCTGCCTTCTGTGCTTTGAGTGAGTTTATATTCGTAATCCTCAGGATTCCATCTGCCTATTTCTCCTCTATCCCCAATTAAGTAAACTCCATGTGTGGCAGGTACATTTTCAACTGTGAATGTAACTGGAATGGACATGCCTTTCAATTTATCAGCCAACATCCTGAACTCATTTGTTGGATTTCCTTCATCGTCGAATAAATAGGACATCCTTAGCAAGGTAAATCCCTCAAAATCATGGTTAAAAACCATTTCTGCTATATTGTCAAAGCCCGCTTCATTGTTGATCAGCGGGAGTGCATTTTCCCCGTTTAATGAAATTCCTTTTTCGTTAGCCAAAGAAGCAATATGGGTCACCAACGTCTTAGGAGCGCTATATGAAGGCGCAGTATGTGCATCTTGATCTCCCATTTCCAAACAGGTGAACGTGAGGGCCATCTTCGATTTTTTAAATTGATTCAATAATTGGGAGTAGTTATAATACCCTGCACTATACTCTGCTGAATGCGGCAGTACTGGATCATTCATTTTCCAATGGACTCCTGAGATTTTAGCTCCAATTGGAACGCCAAAGACTTCATCAAAATGTTTATGGGCAAATTTAGAGATTTTTGCAAGATGCTTTTCGAGTGCACCTTGATACCACTGCATAAAGTCGTATCCAAATTGAGTGTCGATTGCTCCGCCCCTGGTGAAAAATTCATCCCCATTTCCTGGCGGCTGAACCTCTTTCCAGTTTTTATACGTTTTGCCCCAGGCAGCATTTAATTTTTTTATTGTTGAATATTTTTCTCTCATGTTAAGCCTGAAATCACGTTTCGCTCCTTCTGTATAAGCTTGGAGCTGTCCCCTTTCAGGATATTCCCAGCCATCAGCATTTTGATAGGAGGGGTATCTTAGTTCCCCAGCTGGCCCTGCACTTAAATATATTTTAGCTATTAAATCCTTCTTATCAGCAAAGTTCACTGCAAAGGATTTATACAATTCGTTGTACTGATCGGCTGTACCTTCCCACCAAGGAGCAAGTACTTCCTTATTCCAGAAACCACTTTCACTCTTGAATGCCATGTTTTCTAGAGTGTCTTTATTCCAGAGCCAACTCGGGATGGGATAGTTGCAATCGTCCCCCACATTACCGCCGCATTGATGTGTAGACAAAATGGGCACCCATTTTAAACCAGAAGCTTTTACGGTTTCAGCGTATTTTTTATAATAAGACCAATCAAACTGATTATCTTTTTTACTCTCGACTAATCCCCACCAAATATCTGTCGTTATTGCATATACTCCATTTTCCTTCAACTGGGTTAACTGTGCTTCAAATGCCTCCCAATCTGTTATTTCACCCAATGGGGCCATTACATAAAGCTTGTAATCTGGTTTTACTTCTGCTATTCCAGGTGTATTTGATAAAGGAACAAAATACAGCATAAAGGTAAAAACACCAACAGATAATTTGTTCATAAAAACGCCAACCTTCCCCTATAACTTTATTCATTCGTTCATCGAAATCGCTTACATTCATTCGTTTTAAAAAAGAAATCCCTATACTAGAAAGTATATTGCCTTTGGAAATATTTATCAATTGTTCTGCCAGGGAAATTTAGTTCAAAACACCGCAAAGAAAAAATGGATAGTCTAAGAGACTATCCAGCAGACTGTAGACAAACTCAATGAAAATCGAGTCTGTCTTTAGTTTTTTTATGGTTTGTGCAATGAATGTTGCCTCCAGGCACTCGCTTTCTGCGGGCGGTCCGGGAGCCTCCTCGGCGCCTTTGCGCGGGGTCTCCCCTGGACGTGCTTTTCCCGCAGGAGTCTCGAACACCCGATCCAATCAACTTGTTTTAACTTTTAGAAAGAACCCTTTTGTCTACAAGATGGATAGTCTAAGAGACTATCCATAGCAGCTGGTTATAAAACTATATAAACATTATCATCTTCTATTTCAACATTGAATGTCCTTACGCAACCATTATCAGGTTTTTGGACTTCTCCATTCTTGACACTGATTTTCCAGTCATGCATCGGGCAAAAGACGTGATCACCACTTACAATGCCTTCCACCAGAACCCCACCTTTATGTGGGCAACGATTTTCAATGGCCCGGAATTCACCATTTGCCAAATGAAAAAGAGCAATTTCATGAGAGCCTATGGTTACTGTTTTCCCCAGGTTTTTTGGCATCTCATTTACTGTTGAAACCTTTATCTTTTGAAGAGTTTTCCCCATTTAGGCTGCCCCCATATTCATTTATTTGATATAGCTGGAATTTTCACTTTTTGGAATAAACCGGTTTGGATTGCATTGCTCTCAATGATTTCTTTCCACGGTTCTTGCAATACGGATAAGGCCTCATCCAAGCGTTGATTAAGCTCCATCCTTTTTTGCTTATCACCAATAATCGCCTTAATGGTATCGAACCCTACACGCTCAACCCAGACAGATGTTCTTTCTAAATAATTGGCAGTCTCTCGATAATGTTGGATGTATGCACCCGTAATTTCAATTACCTCATCACTTGTTTTCACTTTGCATAATAATTCAGCAGCTCTTAAATGGGTTCCGCCGTTGCCGCCAATATAAATTTCCCATGCACCGTCCACTCCGACAACACCAAGATCTTTGATACCGGATTCAGCACAATTACGAGGACATGCCGACACAGCCATCTTAACCTTATGCGGTGTGCCTACACGTTCAAATTTCTTCTCCAGGGCAACGCCCAGCCCAATTGAATCTTGGGTGCCAAAGCGGCAAAAGTTTTCACCGACGCATGTTTTCACAGTTCGAAGGGTTTTTCCATAAGCATATCCAGAAGGCATATCCAGGTCAGCCCATACTTTTGGAAGGTCTTCTTTTTCAACGCCGAACAAATCTATTCTTTGCCCGCCTGTAACCTTAAGTAACTTAACATTATACTTATCGGCGACATTTGCTATTTTCCGTAATTGATCAGGATTAGTGACACCTCCATACATTCTTGGCACAACGGAAAATGTACCATCCTTTTGAATATTTGCATGTAGCCTTTCATTGACATAGCGGGATTCTTTTTCATCTTCATATTCAACAGGATGGATCATGCCTAAGTAATAGTTCAGTGCCGGTTTACACTTCGAGCAACCATCACTTGTATTCCAGCCGAGAACATTCATGACTTCCCGAGTATGGGTCAGATTTTTTTCGCGTATTTCAGCAACAACCTCATCTCTGGATAATGTGGTGCACGTGCATATGGATTCCTTCTGGTTTGACTTACTGAATTCAGCGCCTAATGTCAGCTCGAGAATATCACCGACTAACGGCTTACACCCTCCGCATGATCTCGAAGCACTGGTGCAGCCTTTTACTTCCTCAATACTTGTTAACCCATTAGATTCGATAGCCGTCATAATATCGCCCTTGGTTACTCCATTACAACCACAGATGATTTCCTCATTTGACATCGCAGTGACAAGACTAACACTAGTTTCACTCGTTCCAGCGTTTAAATATTCGGAAACCTCGGCATTTTTATTGATCATGCTCAATAGGTTATTGCTTTCCTTTGTATCCCCGAATAATACCGCACCAGAAATTTTTCCATTTCGAATCATTACTTTTTTGTAAGTGCCATTCCATTCATTAAATTCCTTGATTGATTTAGTTTGTTCATCCTCGAAAATTTCTCCAGCCGAAAATACATCAACACCAGATATTTTTAACTTAGTAGACAGCACTGAACCCTCGTAAGCTTTGTCTTCGAGGCCGCAAATCCTTTTGGCCAATACTTTGCCCTGTTCATATAGGGGAGCGACCAAACCATATACCATTTCACGGTGTTCCGCACATTCACCGACTGCAAAAATATTCGGGATTCTTGTCTCCATATAATCGTTTACGATAATTCCTCGATTGACAGGGATGCCGCAATCTTGGGCCATAGCAACATTTGGCTTAATCCCAACGGCCATGACCACTAAATCGGCGCTGATTTCCTCGCCATCACTAAAGCGCAATCCTTTGACATCAATTTCACCTAAAACCTCCTGAGTCTGTTTCCCAAGATAAAAATTCATCCCCTGGCTTTCAAGTTCCCTTTGCAGCATTTTTCCTGCTGCAGGATCTAACTGCCTATCCATCAAATATTCCGAAAGGTGAATAACATCTACCTGCATACCTAGATTCAAAAGACCCCTGGCTGCTTCAAGACCCAGTAATCCTCCACCAATGACAGCAGCCTTTTTGTTATTTTTTGAATATTCGATCATTTTTTCACAGTCTTCAATATTTCGAAAGGCTGTCACTCCTTTTTTATCAGCTCCGTTTATCGGTAAAATGAATGGGATTGATCCGGTAGCTAAAATTAATCGATCATATGCGACTTCACGATTTGCATCTGAATATATGATTTGCTTAGTGGTGTCGATGTTCGTGACAGTTTCACCAGAAAAAAGTGTAATATTGTTTTCTTTGTACCAGTTCCAATCATTTATTGTTATATCATCTATCGTCGTAGCCCCTTGCAATACATTCGATAGTTGGATTCGATCATAATTCGGATGCGGCTCACTTCCGAAGACAGTCACCTCAAACCTTTCCGGTTGAATTTTCAAAATTTCTTCTATACATCTTACTCCAGCCATACCATTCCCAATGAGTGCCAATTTCTGCTTAGCCATGTTTTGTCCTCCAATAAGATTTTTTTGAAAGGATGATATGATTGATTATAGGTGACGTCACTTTTTATCGCCACAAGTGTGTAATAAAATCTTACATAGTTTTTGAAAATTAATAATTAATGTTAGTTTTTATTACAAATATTCAGAAAATTAGGATATAATATCCTTATTGATCTAGCATAAATCCAAAATGAGGTGATTTTCATCGTCCAGCAAAAAGAAACTTATTTAGACAGAAAAGTAATTTCCATAGGGGTGGTCAGAGAATTAACTGGACTATCCGATAGACAAATCCGTTACTATGAAGAAAGAAAACTCGTTTTCCCCGAAAGATCTAAGGGGGGTAACCGTAAATACTCTTTTTCCGACGTTAAGGCATTAGTGGAAATTGCCGATAAAATAGAGGATGGAGTGCAAACCAATGAAATTAGGCAGGAAAAATTAAAAGAGAACAGAAAAATTGAACAGGAAAAAATGCGAAAAAAAATGCTGCAGGGCCAATTAAATGCACACTTTGGCCTACGCAATTGATTTTCGCTAAGCAACCGCAATTATAAGCCGATTCACTACATACCGTAACTATGCATATTTCAAACTTCGATTAGCCAGGTAACAAATTCACTTTACATCTATAAAAACTGGACATGATGACTTTCATGTCCAGTTTTCATTTTCATTACAGTAAAAGTTTTTTGGCTAATCATTCCTCTTCTAAGCGAACTCCTTATCTTTTGTCTTCTCTGAAAACCATGATAGCTTCTCGGATAATTTCACCACTTCTCCTATTACAATCATTGCGGGATTGGCAACCTGCTCTCTTGTAATAATCCCCACTATTGAGTCGATTGTTCCTGTAAAAGTTCGTTGAAAACCTGTCGTTCCTTGTTCGATGACAGCGATGGCGGTTTCAGGCTTCTTTCCGCAGGATTGTAATTGTTTACAGATATATGGCAGGTTTTTAATACCCATATAAATTGCAATGGTGTCAACACCATGTGCCAAATGATGCCAATTGATGTTATCAGGTTTGCCGGTCACGCAGTGTCCCGTGACAATTGCGAAGGAACTCCCCCATTCCCTGTGAGTCACTGGAATTCCAGCATAAGCTGGCGCAGCGATTCCAGACGTGATTCCAGGAACTATTTCAAATTGAATTCCGTGCTTTACTAGTACTTCTGCTTCCTCACCGCCTCGTCCAAAGATGAAAGGATCTCCCCCTTTTAGACGAACAATCGTTTTTCCCTCCATTGATTTACTAATTAACAATTGGTGAATGTCCTCTTGAGGGACATAATGTTTACCAGGCGCTTTACCGCAATAAATATATTCAGCTTCAGGTTTACCGTATAAAAGCAATTCACGATTTACCAATCGATCATACAAGATGACATCCGCTTCCGCGATGCATTTGATTGCCTTGACAGTAATTAAGTCCGGATCACCAGGTCCGGCACCAACAATATAGACCTTACCTTTTTGCATCCTTTTTCCCCTTTTGTTGTTTAGTCATGAAAGCCCTGTGTAATCAGGCTCTGCTGTTCAATTATGATAAAACCAAAAATACATTATGATGAACGGGAAGAAAACCTCCCTTAATGAGACGTTAACTCAACTATTGGATGAACTTTTACAGCACTGACTTTGAAGCCAGGCATTTTGCATGTCGGGTCTAAATCCTGTGAAACGAGGCGATTGACATTTTGTGAGTCTGCCCAATGAAAAGGAACGAAAATTGTATCATGGCGAATGGTTGCTGACCATTTGCTTCTTACAACAATACTTCCCCGCCTTGATTCGATTTTCACCAATGTATTGTCTGGAATATGATATTTCTTTGCTGTTTCCGGATGGATTTCCATATATGATTCGAAATTTCTGGCGGCTAATGATGAGCTTTTTCTCGTTTGTACTCCCGTTAAATAATGTGACATGATTCTCCCTGTTGTTAAATAAAGGGGAAAATCCGTACATGGCTGTTCTTTTGGAACAAAAGGCACATTATTAACCACAACCATGGCCGCCTTTCCATCCGGATGGGCAAAGGACTTTTCGAATAACCTTTTTGTCCCTTTATGGTCAATGGTTGGGCATGGCCACAATATGCCTCCTTCTTTTCTTAATCGATCATATGTTATACCATAATAATCAGCGGTCCCCCCGCGGCTTGCCATTCTCAATTCTTCGAAAATCTCTTTCGCAGATTGAAAGGGGAAATACTCCTCTTTTCCAAGAGCTTTTGCTATATCACAAATGATTTGCCAATCATGCTTCACTTCCCCAGGGGAGGAAAAACTGGCTTCCCGCAAGGTCACCCGTCCTTCTAAATTTGTCATCGTTCCTTCATCCTCTAAATAAGACGAAGTAGGTAAAATTAAATCTGCCAATCTAGCAGTTTCAGAAACGAACATGTCTACTGCGACAAGAAACTTTAATTTTTTCAAAGCCTTTTTGACAAAGTTAGCATTGGGATTTGAAACAATTGGATTGGAACACATTAAAAACATGCCTGTAATTTCACCTTCATTTATCTTCTCTATCAATTCGTATGCCGATACGCCTTTACGCGGCAAATCGGCTTCATCAATTCCCCATATTCTTGCAATATGTAATCTATGTTCCTCATTTTCAATCATACGATACCCCGGCAGCTGGTCAGCCTTTTGGCCATGTTCTCTTGCTCCCTGCCCATTTCCCTGTCCAGTGATAGCTCCATAACCCGAATTCACTTTTCCAATTTTCCCTGTAGCAATAAGAATATTAAGAAAATTACGAACGGCGGCCGAACCATCTGTTTGCTGTTCAACTCCCCTTGCTGTAAAAATCATTCCTGATTCTTCTTTACCGAACATTGCAGCCGCTTTTTGAATTTGGTCGATAGGCACCCCTGTCATTTCTGCAATTTCCTCCAACTTTAAAGATGTAACATACTCTTTAACTTCGTTGTAGCCATTTGCACGGTCCCGGATAAATGCTTCATCAGTAAAACCTTCTTCAATGATCACTTTCAAAAATCCGTTTGCCAAGGCGGCATCCATCCCTGGTTTTACTTTTAGATGTAAGTCGGCCATTTTCGTTGTTGCTGTTTCTCTTGGATCTACAGCAATGATATATGCCCCATTTTGTTTCGCTTTTTCGAAGTATGGCATGATTGTCGGCTGGCATTCCGCAATATTCGTGCCCGCCAAGATAATGCACTTTGTGAACGGAACCTCTGATAAGCTGTTGGTTAGGCCCCTGTCCATACCAAACGTTTGGCTTGCTGCCGAAGCAGCTGCGGACATGCACAATCGGCCATTATAATCTATATACTTTGTTTTTAAAGCTACTCTTGCAAATTTTCCAAGCAAATATGCTTCTTCATTTGAAATGGATGCACTCCCATATACAGATAAGGCATTTACACCATCTTCCGCTTGAATTCTTGTGAAATTCTCCTTAATGTGATTTAATGCCTCCTCCCAAGATATTCGAATAAATTCACCATTTTTTTTAAGTAATGGGTATTTGATTCGGTCGTTATGCAATGCATGTTGGTGTGCATTCATTCCTTTAATGCATAAGCGCCCCTCTGAGGTTGGATTATCTTTTCCAATCGTCATATACTTTTTTCTTGTCACTATTGTTTGTTCCAACAGCTGCATCTTACATTGCATACTGCAAAATGGACATTGTGTTTCATATCGTTTTTCTGATTGGACCTCTTGTTGCTTCGTGCGGAAATATTTTAATAATAATTCAGTCAAGGCTGCTCACCCTCTACTCTTTGATTTCTTCTGATACAAACATTATCCGTTTATCTGAAGGTAATTCCACTTAGTTCATTCACTCATCTACGCCATTTCCAATCGTTGGGATAGTTGCTGGCTAAGTTCATTATCAAACAAAACTTCTCTAACATGAATTAAACCCACTCGTTCAATCCATTGCCAAGTCCGTTCTAAGTAATTGGCTGTTTCACGATAATATTGAATAAAGCCGATGATGATTTCAATTGCTTCATCATTTGTCCCGGCTATACATAACAGTTCACCGGCACGAATATTACGTCCGCTGCTTCCGCCCACATATATTTCCCAGCCCCTGTCAACGCCCATGACACCTATATCTTTCGTTGTTGATCCTGCACCGTTATGCATACAAGCAGATATGCCCATCTTAATACGATAAGGTGTTGATACATGCTCCAATCTTTTTTCCAAATCTACAGCAAGTAAAAGGGATTGCTGTTTTTCACAAGAGCAAACATTCTCACCGATACATGTTTTGACGTTTTGAACGGTGTTACCATATTTTGAACTTAACGGCATGTCTAAATCAGCCCACACACCTGGAAGGTCTTCTTTTTTCACACCCATTAAATGAATCCTTTGTTCACTTGTTACCGCCACATGAGATATATCATATTTATCTGCAACATTTGCAATTTTTCGCAGGTCTTTCGCATTCGTCATCCCGCCGTACATTTGCGGGATAATAGAGTATCGATTATCACTTTGAACTGTTGCATTCTTTTTTTCATTTATGAATAGGGTTTGCTGCCTGATCTCGTATTCTGGTTGAATCATCCCTAAATAATAGCTAAGGGCCGGCCGGCAAGTTGAACAGCCTCCGTCATTTCCCCATTGAAGAACATCCATCGCTTCTTCGACAGTTTTTAAGTCTTGGAGCTGCATTTTATACACGACTTCATCTTCCGTTAATGTCGTACATGAGCAAAACGCAGTTTGTTTCTCATCCTTAGTAGAGAGATTACTTTGAATATAGGTCAAAAGCTCGGTAACTGCCGGCTTACATCCACCGCAAGAACCGGTAGCCTTTGTGCATTGTTTAACTTGTTCCACTGTTGTTAATCCCTTTTTTTGAACCGCTTCAATGATTGCACCTTTTGAAACAGCATTACAATTGCACATGATTTCATGGTTTGCCATCGAAGCGATTATTCCCTCACCCGTACTTGGTGATTGGAACAGTGCACGCTTTTCCTCTGATGATACTACTTGGCGCTTTAAAATCATATCGAGTAATCGCGAGCTGATGTTTGTATCTCCATACAGCACAGCACCTATTATTTTTTTCCCTTGAAAAACCACCTTTTTATAAACACCATCTAATTCATCAATAGTTGTGATTGATTTCGTTGTTACATCACCAATGAAATCTCCAACAGAGAATAACTCAACTCCTGATATTTTCAACTGGGTGGACAGGACCGAGCCTTGGTATCCGTTGCATTTCATCTCACAAATATGCTTTGCCAGCACTTCACCTTGTTCATATAGAGGTTTCACCAGTCCATAAACAATGCCTTGATGTTCAGCACATTCACCAACCGCATAAATATTTGGGATGCTGGTTTCTAAATAATCGTTTACAATAATGGCACGATTTGTATCAATTCCGCTTTCTTTGGCCAACTGAATATTCGGTCTGACTCCCACAGCCATAACGACCAAATCTGCTTCCAGCTCCGTTCCGTCTTTAAAACGGACGCGCTCTACACGTTCGTTGCCGATTAACTCCTGTGTTTCCTTTTTCAAAAGAAAGTTCATTCCCTGGTTCTCCAACTCTTTTTGCAGCAAAAGTGATGCCTTTGAATCAAGCTGCCTTTCCATTAAATGGTCAGCAATATGAACGACATGCACTTCCATACCAAGGTTTAACAGCCCTCTCGCTGCTTCTAAACCTAATAAACCACCTCCAATAACGACAGCTTTTTTATATTTGCGTGAAGTTTCAATCATCTTTTGGCAATCTTCAATCGTCCGAAATGCAATGACGCCTTCTTTATCAACACCGGTAACAGGAAGAATAAACGGGACAGAACCTGTGGCAATTATCAGCTTATCGTAGTAAACTTCCCGTTTCTTGTCCGTTTTTAACTTCCGAGTCTCTTTATCAATTTTTACAACCGTTTCCCCTGTGAACAATTGGATATTGTTCTTCGTATACCAGTTTCGATCATTTATCGTAATATCTTCAAAAGAAGTGTTGCCTTGGAGCACAGTCGACAATAAGATTCGGTTATAGTTGACGTGTGGTTCACTGCCAAAAACAGTAATCTCAAAAGCAGCCGGATCATTCCTGATAATTGATTCAACACAGCGTAATCCCGCCATTCCGTTCCCTATAAGGACCAGTTTTTGTTTAAACATTTTATCCCCCCAAATAGTACTGAAACAAGCCGATATAATTAGTAAACAAAGTTCTAAATCTTAACTGAATTCTTTCCGAGTACCCACGTTTTTTTCCATGAAAGCTGAGCTAGACCCAGGATAAGCAACGCCGCGATTCCAACTGCGGAAAATACTAAAAATCCTGTAGCATATGTGCCAGTAATCTGTTTTAACGTTCCTAGTATGTTTGGAACCAAGAATCCGCCAACACCTCCGGCAGCTCCTACAATTCCTGTGATAAAACCAATTTCTTTTGAAAATCGCTGTGGAACTAACTGAAAGACAGCCCCGTTGCCCATACCGAGAAATAGCATTCCGATGAACAACAGAATCGTAACGACAGTAAGGGAATAAAGAAAACTAATCCCAAACATACATAATGTGAGTCCAATAAATAAAAACATAAGCAGCTTAACTCCACCTATTTTATCGGCAATATATCCTCCGACGGGACGAAAGAAGCTTCCAGCGATGACACATAATGTAACAAATTCCCCAGCCCTAATTCGTGTTAGCCCATACTCATCAACAAAAAAGATGCTTAAAAAGCTGGTAAACCCGACAAAGCCCCCAAAAGTCACACTGTAAAGAATACAGAAATACCACGTATCCCTTATTTTAAATACATTGAAATATTCCTTGAGCGGTTTTGCAGGCGGTTGAGATGGTGCGTCTTTTGCGATTAAAATATAAATGACAAACACGATGGTTAAAGGAATCAAAGCTAATCCCATAACATTATGCCAGCCAAGAGACTCTGCAATACGCGGTCCAAACAATGTCGCAAAAAGAGTTCCGCTGTTACCGGCTCCCGCAATGCCCATAGCTAGACCCTGCAAATGCGGGGGGTACCAGCGGCTGGCCATTGGAAGTGCTGCAGCAAAACTTGCACCTGCCACTCCGAGCAAAATCCCAATTATATAAAGCTCGGCTAAACTTTCTCCGAATAACCAACCCCAAAAAAGCGGAATCATCGTAACAAGCATCCCGCCGATCGCTGTTTTCCGCGGGCCGATGCGATCAGTCAAAAAACCTAGGACGATTCGAAAAAACGAGCCTCCCAAAATCGGAATAGCCACAATCAAGCCTTTTTCAGCTGGGGAAAGCCCGAAATCCCTTGTAATATAGACACCAAGTGCACCTAATAATACCCAAATCATAAAACTGATATCAAAATAAAGGAATGAAGCTAATAATGACGGAGCATGACCGCTTTTTTTCAATTCAGATATTTTCACTTTTCATCTCTCCAATACTTTATTAATTGAATATTCGTTTATTTTACTCTTATAAAAGCAAGATTTCTTTGTTTATGTCAGAAAACATTACACACTTTTTTTGTAAGTTATAAAATGTGAATACTTTGAAGTCGTTATTGGTTAAAATTTAATAATTTCATTTCGTTTTTCCTATATAAATCGAATGATAATGTGGTTTACTTAGGTGACGTGTAGTCCCAAGCTTGTTTAACTTTTCAGTTATTGCAGGAGATATACCAAAGATACCTCCAATAACTTTTCAATTTTCTCCATACAAAAAAAGAGAAGCCTAATGCTTAAGCTTCTCTTCCAGACTGTAGATAAACACGACTATTTAATTGAGTTTGTTTACAGTTTTAATATTTGTCCGTTAATTTCCACTCCAGGCACACCACATTTTCCCCGCAGGGGTCTCGAACACACGCTCCAATCAACTTTGTTATAACTATTATGATAGAACTCCTTTTGCCTACAGTCTTTTTTGTTTAAAATAGAAGAAATAAAACTAGGGGTGATATCTATTCAGCGAGATTAGCTTTAAATGATGATTGAATCTTCATTAGAAGGCGGGTTCTTCACACAGCACGAAATAAGGAACTTTTTCATATGATGTGTTATGAGCGGCATGAGATTTAATAATCTGATTATATCCGGGGAAAGGTTGGGTGCAATAATATGAAGCAATATCCATTTCATAACATCCCATTTCAAAATCTTCAGAAAAAAGACATGTCATTTGAAGAGGTATTCGTTCATATTGTTGAGTTCATGAAATTGAACCCTTCCGGTAACTATCGATTAATGGTCGGTACAGATTCGCAAGTACATAAAAAACATACTGTTTTCATTACGGGCATCGTGATACGGCAGGTCGGAAAAGGTGTATGGGGTTGTATAAGAAAAGTGATGATTCCTAGAAGGATGCTGCATTTACATGAACGTATTTCCCAAGAATTGTCTTTAACGGAGGAGATCGTGTCACTGTTCACAGAAGAAAGAAAAAACCAATTAATCGATATTGTCCTGCCTGCTGTATACCAAGGGGCAACGTTCACGATGGAGGGGCATATTGATATCGGGATTGGAAAGCGGAACAAAACCAGTGAGTTTGTAAAAGAAATGGTAGCCAGGATGGAATCCATGGGCGTGGAACCGAAAATCAAACCCAATGCTTTCGTCGCTTCAAGTTATGCCAACCGATATACAAAACAAGAGTAATGTCTTTAGAAAATGTAATATTCCAAATCACCCTACACTGAATTTGTAAAGGGCTGTGAAAATAAATCAAGACAATTCTTATTGTACGGTATTTGAAAACAGCAAAAAACCGGCCTCAGACCGAGACCGGCTTCAACATTTAAAGATATAAGCCGCCATTGCCGTATTCAGTAAGAAAGTTTTAAACCACCACTCCTCAAAGTGGGTGTTTGCAGAAATAATCCTGTTGTCCAAGTCAGTGACGAGGCATAACATTCCTGTTTCAATATAAAACTCCCTATTACAGCTTAAAGGTTAAAACTTTATTATCATTACGAACAGTGCAGCTTGTATTGTTATAATACTTGAATTCCTCATATGTTACAATGTTAATTATCACCATATTAATAACCTATGGCTGACTAAGGGAATGGACGTCGTATTAGCCCTTTATAATAGCATTCGTTACAATCAAACTATTGATCAAAATAACCGATAAAATCCCCTTCGTCTTTATTTTGCAGATATAATACCGTTTCTTTGTCAGAAATAGTAGGCAGTCCAAAATTTTGTTCATACCTCTCAATTCCTTTACCTGTAATTATAATCCAATCCCCTTCCTTTCCAGCTTGTATCGCCTCCTGTATAGCAAGTGTTCTATCAGGAATAACCTTCCCATTTCCAGCAGAGTAATCGCTTTTCAGTTTATTTAGTGACGATTCCATCCCCTCCATTCCCTCCGAATTCAGATCATCCATCGTCAAAATGGAAACATCACTATGTTCCGATGATACTTTAACCATTTCAGCCCTTTTGGTTGTATCTCGTCCACCTCGGAAACCAAAGATATGATAAATTTTTTTGGCCCCGCATTCTTTGGCAGTTTGAAGCATGTGATGTATGGCATCTGCAGTATGTGCATAATCGATGACGATTGTCGGTCCATATTCTTTCTTATACATTTCAAACCTTCCAGGCACACCGGAAAATTGTTTCAATGATGTGAGAATTTCCTTTTTTGAAATTGGAAACATCTTCGCTACGGAATAGGCGGCAGTTGCGTTATATAAATTATGAAGTCCAGGTAAAGGTAACTCAATTTTCACAAAGTCATGATTCTCATTCAATAAAATAAAGGGATTTGTTGCAGTATTATAATTGGTGATTGTTAAATCGAAGCGATTGGATTTTCCAAAGACAAAGGCACTGACGTTCTTTTCCCGTAAGTATTCTTGTAGTCTTTCTCCCCAGAAATCATCCCCATTGATGATCGCAAGACCATTAGGTTTCAATTTTGCAAATAGAAGTAATTTTGCCAGGAAATAATCCTCCATCGTACCGTGGAAGTCGAGATGGTCATGATACAAATTCGTGAAGACACAGAAATCAAATTCAATTCCTTCTAAACGGTATTGAGCTAATCCATGTGAAGACACTTCCATTATGACAACCATGTCCCCACTTGCAGCCAGTAAGGAATTCAACTCCATGCTACCAGGAGTCGTATTATGGGAATCGACTTTGTTTCCATTGATAATATGCTGTATCGTACCAATGACGGAACAGGTTACCCCATTTTCTTTCAATATTTGCTGAAGCATATAACTCGTTGTGGTTTTTCCATTGGTACCTGTAATTCCTATCATTATTTTTTGCTTGCTTGGATCTCCATAAAACCTTTTGGCGATTAGCCCTAATGCTTTACGGCTGTTCTCCACTCGTAAATAAGGAATTTCCAAACCCTTAATATCGCGATCACCAATCACAGCTGATGCCCCTAAACGAATTGCATCTTTAATGTAATTATGGCCATCTGACTTATATCCGGTTACGGCAACAAAAAGGTATCCCTTTTTTATTTCTTTAGAGTTATCGGTTACACCTGCGATGGATATATGTTCAACGTCCTTCGGCAAATCCCAGTTGATCGCATCTTTCAATATGTCTTTAAGGATCATTAACTTTTCTCCTTTTTCATTTAAGCTATTCACCTAACTTTTTTTGAAAATGAAATGCATAAGTTCCAACATGCCATTTTTAGTATTTACCAGTACTCTAAAAATAATTGTTAAACCAGAATTTGTTAGTTGAACAGTAAAAAGAAAAGCAGCCGATAAGGCTGCTTTTCTTGGCTATTGCTGTATAGAGGTGTGGGCACACCGCAGGATACTTACGATTGGATTTCCAGTGGTTTGGATTCGGCCTTTTGATTGTACAATGGCAAAATGAAAAACATTCCTATAATAAAAAAGAAAGCGGCGGTTTCAAATATGGCGACGAGTGAAAATTGCTCTTTCAGCACGCCTGCCGCACTCATGGTCAAAACCATCGATCCAGTGAATAATGGGCTTAAAATTCCATTGACCCTTCCGATGAACTCGCCTTCGGTCCTCTGCAATATCAATGTATTGATGCCGATTTGGATACAAGGCAGCATTAGTCCATTAAAGAACTCGGCAGTAAGTGTAATCCAAAGATTTGTCGAAAGTCCCATTACCGCTAATCCAATGGCATTCACAAGCATTCCGAATGCTAATAATCTCTGAGGTGCCACTTTTTTGGCAAAAATCATCACCCCAGCTCCGCCTAAAATCATACCAAACCCATTCACCATAAATAACCATTGCAAATTTTCCTTAGGAAGTTCCAGTTGTTCGGTAACGAGAAATATAGAAAGTGGCTGAATGAAGCCCAGTCCAAGCCCGGCTGCCAGAAAACATAATCCAAGCAAACTTAGTTCTTTTTTTCGCAACACATAGCTCACTCCGCTTTTCATTTCCTGCCATAACGTTGTTTTTGCTGTCTCTTCATTCAGTTTTCGATCTTTTGGAAGAAAGGCGAGTGCTCCAGCTGAAAGTAAAAACGCCAGGCCAGTAATCGCAATCGAGATGTTTATCCCGAATGATTGGAAGGCAAATGTACCGAGAATCGGACCTAAAACCATAAATACTGCGAAGACGGTCTGATAAACGGACATCCCTGTCTGAATTTGACTTTCAGGCAAATGCATCTTAAATAGCTTCATGCCTGATGGCTGAGAAAATTGAGAAAGTATCGCCGAAATCAAAGTTGCGAAGAATACCATTTTCCAACTGCCAAAGATAAGCGAGATTAGCACAGCAAATACAGATATTGCACTTAATATATCACACCAAACCATCGTTTTTTTCGGACTCCAGCGGTCCGCAAACGTCCCTCCAATGAATGAAAAAATAAAGATGGGAGCAAATTCCGCTACTGATATCATGGAAATGGCAAAAGCATCCCCGTTTGTCTTTTCCATGACGAATAACAAAACTGCAAAATTCCGTACCCATATCCCTATTTGTAAAAACAGGCCAGAAAAGATAATGGCCCGGAATACACGATTTTTAAAAATGTTAGGTTCCTTATTACTTAATGTTACGGATGTGTTTTTTTCCATATAAAAACCTCCTGTGAGATTTCTGGACAGGAGGCAGTACAATACAAAATTACAAACTAAAAGATCCCTATTGGACGGAACACAATGATCTTTGTTTGTATTTTAGTACAGACTAATCCTATCCAGAAAAAAAGTTCGTATTTAGCACGCATTTTTTCTCTTAAAGAATAGGATTAAATGATCATTGTTTAAAGGTCACCCTTCCATTTTATGCTAATTTGATAATAATCTATTTAATCTGATAAATCAAGGTGAAATTTATAAACAAAAACATTTTTCAGAAAAGTTTGTGCAATTCCCCTCATAAAAAAAGGCTCCCTTTAAAAGAAAGCCACAGATTGGAGACAACTCGAAAAAAGCAAGATTGCCTTCAGATTTTTCATTTAAAAAAGTTCCAGTTTATTGATCGGGAGTTCGAGACTACTGTGGGAAAAGCGGTCCAAAGGAGACCTCACAGGCGCAAAGGGCGGACCGCCCGCGGAAAGCGAATGCTATACGGTCCAATCAACGTTCGAATACTTTCTTTATAAGAAGGCGTTTAATATCCTTAAGTTCCCGGGTACTATCACTAATTTCGGTCCTTTCTTACACTCACCATCATTAGTTCATGATAAGTCCCGGAATACCTCAGGCAATTGTGTTTCTTCTTTTAATTCTCCAATATATGTTCTTGTTTAGGACTTCCCTGTACAAGTAAATGGGAAGATGGCATTAGAATTTTATGCTCATGAAGAGCAGTCATCATTTCAAACCTCACACTCCTTGATGTTTCAAAGTAATCATCAGGTTTCACAAGTCCCACAATGCATAGTTCATATCCAACATATTTAAGATTCGGATTTAAATCCGTAATGCCGATGTATCTAAAATCCTCTTCAGGTGTACCATCCTCTAGCCTTAGAAGGGTCTTACCATACTTCTCATTACAGATAAGGCATATATCCTCCAACAGCCGTTTTACCTTTTCTGGACTTTCTTGGTAGCTTACAGTGATACGCTCAATGATTCGCATTCTCCCTTTATTAAAATTTTGAATTGTCCTGATTTCACTGTGAGGGATTGTCAGCAATTTTCCTGACCATTCCCTGATCTGCATGAACCGGATACCTATTTCTTCAATTGTCCCTGAACTTGTCCCATTGAATGTAACGAAATTCCCCACCCGGAATTCATTATCTGAAAGCCTTACAAATCCCAATAAGATATCCTTAAGCATTTGCTGAGCCGCAAATCCGATAACGACCCCTACAATTCCAGCTCCAGCCATGATTCCCTTTATGTCTATAAACTGTCCAATCAGATAAATGAGGAAAAGTCCTGCTATGCCGTATCTAAGAGCAGACCGGGTAACTCCCTGTATCGTTCTTTCAACTTCTTCCACAAAAAAATTAGATCTTTTAAAGAACCATTCAACCATTTTATTCAAAATATAATAAACGGCCAATAAAAGTAAAGCCAATATAAAAAGCCTCAATAACAAAAATTCTTGCAAATAATCCATAGCCCGCTCTGTAAATTTCAAGACATTCATGTTCCCAACTCCAATTTCACTTTTATTCAGAATCAATTAAAATCCAGTCATCATCCTTGCCTATTATCCCTTTATCAAGGATAAGTCTTGTTTTAAGACGGTAGGAAACCCCTCGTTTATAAGGCTCCTTCAATATAGGAAGACAAAAGTTAAAAGGAATTTCATTGCTTTCCCCTGAATTTATCTCCCTTGAAGACAAAATGGTGCTCGTTTTAAGGATCTCTTCCAATCCGGTAGAATGAGTATCCATGATCAAATCACATTCAATCCTCCTTATTCTTTGCGCAAGGGTACCACCCTTAATCAAGAAATACCCATTTATGCATTCACCAGATTTATACGTATTTTTCGGAAGGATTAAATCTATTTGTGCAGAACCTATTCCTAAAAGTAACAAAGATTTTCTCAGTATCAACTAATACACTCCATTTATATTTATTTGTTTTTCTACTAAACCCTCATGTTTATACATTTCCGTAAGGGCAGCCTGATCTGGACTACAAAAAAACCTTTACCATTTTGGTAAAGGTTTACTAAAAGAAAATAGACCTTTACCAATAGGTAAGGTCTGGCTAACAACAATATGCTGCCAACAACACCGAGAGCAAAGAGCCCCGTAATGACGACGTTGTTGTAAAAGCTACTCCCCTTTGGAGAATGTATTCAAGTATATAATTTATAATACGGTAGGATTAGAAAGTTTGTCAAACCTTTATATTTTATTTTTTTTAGGCGCTTCCCGGGAAATTCGAATTCTTTGTACATAACTTGATATTAATGAAAATATAATGAATCAACTTGTCCCGTTATTGAAAAAGAATGAACTTCTGGGTTTTAAATAGGCCAGTTCGTGGAATATGAAGTATGTAACAGCAGTGACCTTCTATTTAAAACGCCGTTTTCAAAAAGAATAAAATGAACAAACTATGTATATTTAATGGAAAACTAAAATTATATTTAAAAATTAACAAGATTTCTCTTTTACTTGCGCCAATCATGTTGTAATATAAATGTAACAATTGTAATATTTATTAAACTTTCGTTACATAAGTATCCTATTAGGGATTGGGGAGATTAATTATGAAAAAATTTTTAGGTATGCTATTATCCATTATTTTATTTTTCACTCTAAGTGGTCAGGTTACCGCAAAAACGACATCACAGAATTTGTCTGATGCAAATGCATTAAAGATAGCCGATAATGCCAGCAAACATTTTTGGAATGCTTTACATGGATATAAAACCCGTTCATGTTCACAAAAAACTTTCAATTATAAAGGGACAGAGTATTCATACCTTTGCCAAGAGTTTAATACAAAAGATAAATTGACTACCTACTTAGCAGAGACATTTACTAATAATGCAGTTGAAAAGGGTCTGACCAAATATAATTACATTACCCATAAAGGGAAATTAGCCCGTCCAATCGGAGACGGCTTCAGCATGTTGGAGTGGAGAAAAGCAAAAATTAAATTGGTTTATCAAAAACTGAACGTTAGGTCCTACAACTTAACTGTACCTACAGTCGACGGTGAGTCAGTAAAAAGAACGGTTACCTTTTATAAATCCGGATCCACTTGGAAAGTCAATCAGTTCGATGCAGTTCAATAAATAGTTGATTTAAATGTAACGCCTCATATGCCTATTCCATATGAGGTGTTTTTCTGTTTTCCCTTTTATCTTGAGAAATCTTTTCACATCATGGAACTTTAAAAACAAAAAAACACAGCTAGGTTGCTGTGCCTTAACGGATTTTTGCCTTTCGAAAGCCTTGATAGGAATCATAGGCGGCAAAAAAGATTGTGATGAGTATGAGACCCCAGTAAATCGAGGTTTTCCAATCATCGATTGAAAATAGTGTTTTTTGGTATGCAATGAATTCGGGGTTCAATAAATTAGGATTACTGATGATGATGATGAAAATCAGAGTGGACAACAGCTGGTATATAGCATGGAATAAAGCTAATTTCAGGGTCCATTGTCTTAAAAATAATTTATAAATTGTCAAGAGAACCCCAATGATAACGACGCAAGATACCGGCAGCCAATAGGTATTCAATACCTCTTGATTAAAAGAAGGTGTCACGAAAATGAGACTGTCATTTCTTTTTTCATAGACGCCTAACAGGTTTGCTGCATTGAAATAAAGGGCCGCGAATACAGAAAGACCTAACAAACTTGCAAATATCTCGATCATGGAAATCGCTTTTTGCTTTGAAATGTTCGGTATATCTTTTAGGTTTTCCGGTGTCCATGGTTTCAAGTCTTTGGTTAAAGGGGACTGATCTTTTGAAGTATCCATGCGTTCTAAAATGACAAATGAGAGCGTCAGCCAGAAAAACACTTGGATACCTGTACTGATGATACCTGATATCGCTTTCCCGATTATGGTGAAAACCGCATCCATAACCGTATTATCACCCATTTCCCGAAACGGGTTATCCCCTACTAATCCAATCAGTGAAATGACTGCAGCAATTGGTAAAATCATTTTCAACAGACTGATATAAAAATCATAATAACGCGGTCCAATCAGATGCATCGGCCGATCGCGATAACCACTTGCCAGTGTAACCGGATCTCCTAATTTTAATAGAACAGCTTTCACGTCTTGCTCCGTGGGATCCTCCGGAAGCATATCTGCGATTGTAGATTGAAGTTCAAGCCCAATATCCTCCCGGTTTTTTTCAGGCAGCCTGCGGGTCACTTCCTGAATATAAAGTTCAATCAGCTCCATCTTCTCCCTCTCCTTTTAATAATATATAAAGCTCTTGAGAAGTTTTTTCCCATTCTTCCTTTAACTGAGTGAAGATTTCTCCCCCATAATCACTTAAAGAATAGTACTTGCGCGGTCTACTTTCAGAAGTATCCCAGCTGCTGGTCACCAATTCTTGTTTTTCCAGGCGTCGAAGTAAAGGATATAAAGTACTTTGATCAATGGTAATTCCCGACTTCTCTAAACGCTGGACAAGCGAGTACCCATACTGAGGGGTTTTGAGCTGACTCAGAACAGCTAACGTCAAAGTGCCTCTGCGCAGCTCAGTAGTTAATGAATTCAGTAAAGTGCTCATCCAATCACCTCTTCCCTATACTATGTGACGTACACCATACCTTATACTATGCATCATACACTATTTTAGTTCTTACAACACCATAAAAATTAAAATATATTTAATTTAAAGCATAAAAAAGAGAAGCGTTTCACGCCTCTCCTTTTTGCAAATATTAATATTACACAAGAATGACCCACAATATCATCGTCGTGATAATCGTGACCACTCCTTGTATTAAGGTTGCCATTGTTTGAGCTTTATAGGCATCCGTCACTTTCATCCCGCTAAATTGGGTGACCACCCAGAAGAAGCTATCATTTACATGGCTTACTGTCATCGCACCTGCTCCAACAGCCATGACTACCAATGCAAGAGGAACAGCCCCTTCAATACCCAACGTTGGAAGCATGGGTGCAATCAAAGATGAAGTGATGACCAGTGATGCTGTCGAAGAACCCTGGGCCGTTTTCAGCCCAGCAGCAATTAGGAACGGGACCAACAGGAACAAGGAACCACTAAAGATGCTGCCCATATCCCAACTTTGGATGATGTCTGCAATCCCCGTATTTTTAATGACGGTACCAAATGCTCCGCCCGCCCCGGTAATCAATAAAATTGGCGCAGCATCCAATAAGGCGGCTCCTATCCAGTTTGTTAATGTTTCTTCATCATACTTAGGCAGCAATGTCAAAGCGGAAATTACTCCGACGAGCAATGCGATGACCGGCTGGCCCAAGAATACGAAAAATGCGGCAATCCCCCCTTCCGTCCCAAATAGCGTTAATACAGAACTGGCTCCAATCAGGACAATCGGTAAAACGATCGGTAAAAATGATTGTAAGGCAGAAGGCATCTTGCCGAATGAACGGACAATTTCATCATAATCGTAATCCAGGTCACTTCGGTCATCTTCAACTTCTATCTTGGTCGCTACTTTCATTGACCATATATAACCAGCAAGTGCAGCTGGAATGGCGGTAATAAGACCTATCAAAATGACGGTCCCCAAGTATCCGTCCGCTCCGATATTCCCGGCTGCCGCAATTGGCCCCGGAGTTGGGGGTACAAGTGTATGTGTCGCATACAAACCAGTTGCAAGCGCAACTGACATGGAAGCAACCGCCACTTTTGCGCGTCTTGCCAATGCTTTTCTTAAGCTCGATAAAATAACGAAACCTGAATCACAAAAAACGGGTATGGATACGATAAAGCCAATCATACTCATGGCAAGCTGCGGTCTTTTAGGACCGACAATCCTCAATACGACTTCGGCCATTCGCAATGCGGCCCCGGCCTTTTCCAAAATGGTTCCGATTATTGTACCGAAAACGATTACAAGTCCAATGCTCGTCATCAATCCGCCAAAACCGCCGTTGATATTCTCAACGATCTGATCCAGAGGCATTCCGGAAGCAAAACCAACAAATAAAGTACCCAATAGAAGCGATAAGAACGGATGCAGCTTGAATTTAGTTGTAGCAAAAACAATTAAGAACACGCCGATGGCCAAAACAATAAATAACATAAAAAATTACCCCCTATTTTTGATCGCTGCCAAAAAAGCCCGCATTACTTGTTCGGCTGAAAATTCCAACAATTCAGCTCCTCTTTCCATAGCTTCCTTTAATGGCATGGGAGCGTTCACCAAACTATGAACACTCGTTATTCCGTGGTCATATAAAACTTCAATACCTGTTCCGATCGATCCAGCCAAAACAAATACGGGAATACCATGCTTTTTGGCTTCTTGTGCTACTCCCATGGGTGTTTTGCCTGAAGCAGTCTGGTAATCGATTTGGCCCTCACCGGTAAAGACACAATCGGCACCGAACAATTTTTCACCCAGTTTCGTATACTCCATGACAATATCTATGCCCCTTTTTGTTTCTGCACGGAAAAAGGCTTGAAATGCACCTCCAATTCCTCCTGCAGCACCAGCACCTGCTTTATCATGCAAGTGTATGCCTGTTTTGATTTCCACCAAATCAGCCCATGATGATAAAGCTTTATCAAGCATTTCAACCATGTCAGGAGTCGCCCCTTTTTGAGGTCCGAATACCCTTGATGCCCCATCTGGACCGACTAACGGATTTTGGACATCCGAGGCAATCAAAAATTCGGAATCCGCTACTCTGGAATCAAAATCCTCTGTATTAATGTCTGATATCCGTGATAATTCGGCACCTCCGTATCCCAGAGTTTTACCTTCTTCATCAAACACCTTCATTCCCAAAGCCTGGAGCATACCGACACCGCCATCGTTGGTAGCGCTTCCACCAATCGCTAAAATGAACTTTCGACAGCCATCATTCAATGCTTTTTGAATAAGCTCCCCTGTCCCGTATGAAGTAGTGATCAATGGGTTCAACTCAGCTGGATTGACAAGGCAAAGACCAGATGCATTAGCCATTTCAATCACACAAGTTTTTTGATCGCCCAGGATTGCATATGCTGCCTGAACATCTTCAAGTAAAGGTCCTTTAACGGTCACTTCAACTTTTCGTCCTTTTGTAGCTGCAACAAGACTATCCAGCGTACCTTCCCCGCCATCCGCCGCAGGAACCAATTCTGTCTCCGCATCCGGCAGTGCCTTCCTGACTCCTCGCTCAATAGCTTTTGAAGCTTCTGTTGCTGATAAACTTCCTTTATAGGAATCTGGTGCAATAACAATTTTCATGCTCAGTTCCCCTTTGAATATATTTTTATATCAATTTAATTATAATCTTCAGAAATATTTTAATCATCGTTCATTCTAAACGAAAATTAGTATGACATATTGGATTTTTTTGGCTATACTATATATAAAAAATGATCTTTCTGGAAAGTTTTCTGTTATTTTCCCATTTTCCTAAAGTATAAGATAGCTAAAGGTTTAAACTATCGACAATCCCCCTTTACATGAAAAATCATAGCTTGTTTGCATGAAATATGATCACCATTCTGTTAGCAAATAAAAAAACTCTAGAAGGATGACTTGAATGCTGACCCAAGAAATTGCAATGGAAATTGTCAAACAAACCACCAATAGACTTAACAGAAATATTAATATTATGGATGATAAAGGAATCATCATCGCTTCCGGAAATCATGAACGCATCGACCAATTGCATTTAGGAGCAATGGAAGTACTGAAAACGGGAAAGCCGTTAATCATTCCCGAAACTGATCGTCATCAATGGGTAGGTGTCCTTCCTGGAATTAATTTGCCTATTAATTTTCAAAATGTAATTATAGGAGTCATCGGGATCACCGGAGATCCGACTGAACTTTTGGAATTCGGCGAATTGGTGAAAATGATAACGGAAATGATGCTTCATCAAGCTTTTATGGCGGAACAACTCGAATGGAAACAACACTTGAAAGAATTGGTATTTGAAGACTTATTAAAGGAAGATATCAATCAGCATTCGATTGATCAGAGACTTGAACTGATTGGAATGAAATTAGAACCTCCCTATCAAGTGGGGGTAATGGAAATGAAATTAAATCCGTTAAATAAGAATGAGCTGATTCAAATGACTGAAACTGTTTTTGGTTCCCATCAAGCCCTTGTTGGGTTCCTGAATGTGAATCGGGTTTTCATTCTCACTACGGCGCTTAGCGGAAATAACATTGACAAATGCCTGGATTCAGCCATCAAAAAATTTAAAGCAAAAGGCTTCGTTATACGAATCGGTTTGGGCTCTATTGTGGATAAGGAATCATACATCGTCCACTCTTTCCGCGAAGCTGAAGCGGCACTTTTACTAGGTGAAGCCGATCAAGCTTTAACTAGATATACTGATGTGGAAACAAAAGCACTGTTGGAAAGGATAGATGAGCGGACCAAACAGCAATTTCAGAAAAGAATTTTAGGCAGCTTATCCGAAAAGTTGATTGAGACTCTGCAACAATTTTTTCTTAGTAACTTAAATATTGGGGAATGTGCAAAAAGAATGTATATCCATCGTAATTCCCTTATATACCGATTAAAAAAAATCAAGGACATTACCGGATATAATCCACAGGTGCTGCATGATGCCATAACTTTACAGTTAGCCATTTGGGTAAGCCAATCGAAAAGGAGAAGTTGAAAGAAATTGTGAGAACAATATTGCCTATTTAAATTATTTTCGTTCCATCCCTATAAAAACCTTGCGTTGGAATTCTGTATAATTGATCGAATTACCGAGTAGATTAAAAATACATGATTTTTTTTGCATATCAGGAGGGATTGAATGAGTGGCATCGCAAATCTTTTAATTATCCTTGGATTTACCGTAGTTTTCATCATTATCATCGTTTTGGTCTTACTATTACTTTATATGATTTTCTTTGATCGCATGCAGAAGCATCATGCAATTTTAAGGAATTACCCGGTCCTTGGGAGAATACGATACTTTCTGGAAAAAATCGGACCTGAGATGCGGCAATATTGGTTTAACAGTGATAACGAAGGAAAACCATTTTCCCGCGATGACTATGAACATATGGTAAAAAGTTCAAAATATTTACGGGATGTCATAGGTTTTGGCTCAAAACGGGATTTTGATGAAGAAGGCTTCTTTGTTAAAAATAGCATGTTTCCAAAATTGGCCGAAGAAGAAAAATATGATCGTGAAACTAAAGTGACGACGAAAAGATACATTCTATTGAAAGACCCGCTTTTCTCACAACGAGAAGAAAAATGGGAAGATGAAATATCCTCTGCATTCTTATTGGATGATGAGGACGCCGTGATCATCGGCCCAAACACTAAGAATCCCTTTCGACTAAAAGGTCTTATCGGCATGTCCGCCATGAGTTATGGCTCTTTGGGTAAGAACGCAATCACTGCACTTTCTGAGGGTTTGGCTGCAGCAAAAGGCACCTGGATGAATACAGGTGAAGGCGGACTGTCTCCTTATCATCTAATCGGCGGTGTCGATATAATCATGCAAATCGGTCCAGCCATGTTTGGAGTTCGTGATAGTAACGGCGAAATGGATTGGGATGAGTTAAAAAGAAAAAGTGAAATACCCCAAATCAAAGCTTTTGAAATCAAATTGGCTCAAGGTGCCAAAACTCGCGGAGGGCATATCGATGCTGAAAAAGTGAATCCGGAAATCGCTGAAATCCGTAAGGTCATTCCGTATAAAGCAATTGATAGTCCGAATCGGTTTCATCAATACCATGACGTAAAATCCATGTGCGATTTTATCGAAAAAATCAGGGAACATACAGGAATCCCGGTCGGCATCAAAATGGTCATCGGCGGCACTGACAGTGTTGAAGAGCTTGCTAGCTACATGAAAGAAACCGGAAAAGGTCCGGATTTCATTTCATTGGATGGCGGTGAAGGCGGCACGGGTGCATCTTATCAGGAATTGATCGATAGCGTAGGCTTGCCGATAAAATCCGCTTTGCCGATTTTAGTATCGACATTGGAAAAATACGGTGTACGCAATCGCGTTAAAATCATCGCCTCCGGTAAATTGTTCACGCCTGATAGAATTGCGATAGCCCTAGCCATGGGAGCAGACCTTGTAAACATAGCTCGAGGTTTCATGATTGCGATAGGATGTATACAGACGATGAAATGCCATTCCAATGCTTGTCCTGTCGGAGTAGCCACCACTGATCCGGAATTGCAAAAAGCGCTTGTCATCGATGAAAAGAAATACCGCGTTGTTAACTTTCTTGTAACCCTTAGAAAAGGACTATTTCGAATCTCAGCCGCTGCTGGTTTAGATTCGCCTATCCATTTTCAACCTAAGCACATTAGCTATAAGGACGATAAAGGAATTGTCACATCCCTTGAAGATATTATGAATGAAGTTAAGGGACAAATAGGTGTCAGGCAATGAAAAATCCACCGCTCATGTTGATGGGCGGTGGATTTTTCTTGAAAACAATTGAATGAAGCCATTATAGGCTGCAAAAATGTATCAGGCATGTAATGGGAATATCTCCACTTTTCCCTTCCCCATTAGCTCCCCATGGCGATAATAAACATTAGCTGCAGCAATTTAAGCAGTTTTAGATGACATGAGCTAAAATCAGTTTCGATACTTTGTCATCTAAAATATCAAATGGATTGATAATACCATTTGCCATCACTTTTAAACTTTCTGCATTGGTCATTTAAAAGAAGGTATTCTAGGTGTGCCAATGTTTCACCAACTGCAAACCTGGTCTCGTGAATGGAAAGATTTCTAAATAAGATCTGGCAAGCACTATTTACTGAAATCGGCTCTTTCATGTTTTCATGAATAATATGCAAACGGTCCTGATGGTGTTCCAACAATTCAAAAATTCTTTTATTGGCATTTTGAAACGGTTTCCCATGTGAAGGGATGACATATTCAACGTCCAGCTTTTGTATTTTTTTCAAAGAATTAAAAAACTCTTCCAATGGGTTGCTGAAACCTTTAAACCAATAAGAAATATTTGGAGATATCCTGGGCAATATATGATCTGTCGAAAAAAGGACACTTTTTTCCTTATTGTATAAGGATATCAGGCCATCAGAATGCCCCGGCGTGAAAATCACTTCATACTCATATTTGCCAAAGTGCAGTTTCATTCCTTCTTCAAGATGATGATTTACGGTAGGATAGGGTTTTACTTGTGGCAGGAATCCGCTTTCGTCACTGGATAAGGCCACGGATAAATCGTCTTCCATACCACATGCTTTATAATTTTCTTTAAGCAGATTCAGCGAATCCGCTTCCCAATACGTAGTTCCCGCATGTTCATCCACTTGTGTCATCCAAACATCCGCACCGGTCAATTGTTGTAATGTCCCTGCATACCCGAAATGATCAGGGTGATAATGGGTGATTATAATATCGGTAATATCGTGTTTTTCGATAATCGGGTTCCATAAATCCCTTGTCGTTTTGTTATTTAATCCCGAATCAATGATTGTCCACCCTTTTTCACCTTCCGCTAGGAAACAATGGACATGATCCAACCTAAAAGGCAATGGAATGGTAACTTGAGTTACTTTCAGTTCATTCAGCAAGTATAACTTCCCCTTCCGATGTAACTTCATTTACATAAAACAAAAAATCGAAATTGCTAAAAACAAAACATTTAAGTTTATTAAATAAATGTATATCATTAATCAATTCGACGAATTTTTTCAATTTCCTGTTATCAATATCCAGAGCCAGTGATTAAAATCCAGAAGCAAAGCCTAGGGGCATTGGTTAAATCAAGAAATAAAAAAACCGCCATTAAAATTTATGGCGGCACCTCGTTTTACATATTTTCCTCGATTGTTTGAACAAGGATAAAAAGAAAATGATAGATTAAATTAAAAGCTTCCTCTAATGTCATGTCTTCTCGGAATCCTTTTATGTTATCCAAGGCTAAATTCACATCCCATAGCCCGTCGCCCTGGTTAAACATTAAACTGAACGAACCTATTTCAGCTTGAAGTTCCTTAGTTAAATACGTTTTTAAAACCTCTCCCATTTTTTTCTGGAATTTCAATCCGAACATCGCGTTATACGTACCAAAAACATCATCGACTTCTAAAGAAAGTGCCTCAACACCGATTAATTCGAACCATTGTGATTCAAAGTAAAGGAACTCATCTTTGTTATTTTTCAAATACTCGATCGGTTGTGATAAAAATTCAGAGTTCTCTTCAGAGATTAACTCTTCGCTCTCTTTATTACTTCGCTCCATATAAGCATCTGTAAAACGGGATGCATTTTCTTTTTCCACTAAAATGATATCATCGGCGATTAATTTATGCTTTTCGACATAATCCTTTTCTTCTTTAAATAACTCAACCTTGTTTTCGATTACGGATTTTGATATGTATGATTCCATTTGTTTTTTTAGCATGATATGTCCTCCTAGTATCTTTTCAAGCTTTCGCAATATCAATCATAGCATATTCACTATAGATAAAATAACTTTGTGAAAGAAATTACAATATCAGTTGTGGCAATCATTTCGTGTCTTCGATATAGTAGTGGTAAGCGTTTATACATATGAGAGAAATGAGATGTTGAATCATGCAAAAAATCATTGTAGTTGGTGCAGGAATTTTGGGAGCTTCCACTGCCTATCAGTTGGCTAAAAATGGGGTTGAAGTGATCATTATTGACCGACAAGATATCGGTCAGGCAACATCTGCAGCTGCAGGAATCGTTTGCCCTTGGATTTCACAAAGACGCAACCAAGCTTGGTATCTCCTTGCCAAAAATGGTGCGGCTTTTTATCCGGGTTTAATTGAAGAACTTGAACGGGACGGGGAAACCGAGACTGGGTATGCCCAGGTCGGAGCTATAAGTTTACATACCGATGAAGATAAACTGAATGCCATGAAGAACCGGGCTGCAAAACGGAAAGAAGAAGCACCGGAGATCGGGACGATCACAATACTTTCTGCAGAGGAAACACGTGCCTTATTTCCGCCTCTTTCCAGTGAATATGCAGCCGTTCACGTGAGTGGTGCCGCCCGGGTGGATGGACGAGCACTACGTGATTCCTTATTGCGGGCATCGCAAAAAAACGGTGCAAAACTTATGTATGGTGAGGCCATACTTACATATAACGGTGCACAAGTGACAGGTGTAACACTTGGAGATGAATTCATATCTGCCGATAAAGTGATTGTTTGTGCTGGCGCTTGGGCACCGCAATTACTGAAGCCACTCGGCGTGAATTTTCAAGTCACCTTCCAAAAGGCTCAAATCATTCATCTGGAAACGCCAAATGACAATACTAATGACTGGCCTGTAGTCATGCCTCCCAGTGATCAATATCTTTTGGCTTTCGATAATAATAAAATCGTTGCTGGGGCGACTCACGAAAATACGGAAGTTTTCGATACTCGAATGACCGCAGGAGGACTCCAGGAGGTTTTCGATAAAGCCTTGCAAACCGCTCCCGGTTTGACAGATAGTACGTTTGTTGAAGCAAGGGTCGGATTTCGTCCATTCACGCCGGGATTCCTTCCGGTCTTTGGTCCTTTGCCTGACTGGGAAGGAATAATCGTAGCCAATGGTCTTGGAGCATCCGGTTTAACAATGGGCCCATATATAGGCTCACTATTGGCAAATCTCGCACTTGATAGAAAAATTGAAATCGATATAGAAAATTATGATGTCAGAGGTGCTCTATAAATTTAGCTTCCAATTACCTAACTTGCTGTATGAACTTCGACTGATCTGAAAATTACTAGATCAGTTTTTTTCAAATGGTCCTTTTCATAAGAAAAATCAAGGACCTTTAATGAGTCCTTGATTCAGACTGTAGACAAACTCGAGGAAAATCGAGTTTGTCTATTTTTTATGGCTTATACAATTTGGACGTTAATTTACACTCCAGGCACTCGCTTTCCGCGGGCGGTTGGGGAGCCTCCTCGGCTATCGCCTGCGGGGTCTCCCCTAGACGCGCTTTTCCCGCAGGAGTCTCGTACCTTCCGTTCCAATCAACTTTGCTTTAACTCTTAGATAGAACACTTTTGCCTAGGGTCATTTTTGTTTTAAAATAGAAGTATTAAAACTTGAGGTGATGAAGATGCTTTCTAAACATGATTCTATTCAGCGAGATCAACTTGAAATGATTACTTTAGATCGACTGGTGCCGGCGAACCATTTAGTTCGTAAAATGGAGGCTTCCATTGACTTCACTTTCATTTATGACTTGGTGAAAGATATGTATTCAAAGTTAGGACGCCCAAGTATTAATCCAGTATTTTAGTTGAATTTACAATTATTCAATGTACATTCGGTATTAGTTCCCTGGGTAAAAGATTAATATGGCTTACCGCTGGTTCTTAGGCTATGGTTTTCATGATAAAGTACCTCCTACTCCACGTTCGGAAAAAATCATGCTGTTCTTTGAAAAATAAGAATCTTCAATTTCAATTTATTTCATTTATTTATTAATATCTGATTCACTTACTTCTTCATAAATAACTTTTAACTCTTCAATAGTAAGTGATTTTAAAAATTCCTCTAGTTCATCCATGTTAATGCCTCCTATAATAAAGAACATTTGTTCTTATTATAATCTCCAAAATATCACTAGTAAATAGTTAATTTTACTATTGAGCATACAGCCCCCTATTTAACCAACGGTCATTCCCTTTGAAAAATAGTGCTGTAACATCATTTTCATTTGCTCTTTATTTGCTGCAAATTGCTTATGACGATGACCATTTCCTCCAGATGGATGAGGAAATCCTAGAAGCATGTCGTTAGCATCCAAATAATTCTGACCTGCTAAATAATTTAAGACCTTGGAAACATTAACGCCTAAAGGAATAATAAGCGGGCTTTCAATCGTACCTATTTCGGCAGCAAATCCCTCCATTATATTTTTTTTAAGCAACTCGGTCTTTAATATGTTCGGAGTTGTTCCACTGTAGTTTTTACCGTTATAAAAAACTGGATAGGTTAAAACAGAGGTAGTATGAACGAGGTGATTTGCTTTGTTAAAAAGATCCAGTGCGGACGATATGTTTAAGTATGTGTGTAATCCAAGCTCATCTAACATTTGAATCAAATTTTTTCTCATCGTTCCTTCAAAACTGGAATTCTTTTTTACTTCGTTCAGGATCTCTTCATCACTATGTATGTGCCCTTTTGCATTAATTACTGTAGAATAAGATTTTTTCATTTGATGTAATCCAGGAGTGATTCCGACAATCACCACTTTGGCCCGTTCATTTACATATTCAAAAGGTGCGTAATAGATTTCGAGCTTCTTCTTTTCATCTCTTTCAAGCAAAAATTGCTCGCTCAGTATCATTTCATCTGTATAGGCAGCAGGTAAAGCATTAATTAAGTTTTTAAATTGCGTAAAATTAGAAAAATTAGCGATCCCCATAAAGTACTATCCCATCTTTCTATATATTTTGGCCATATCAGTATATCAGAAATTCAGTTTCGCACCGAACATTGGAGCATCATGAATCTTTTTGAATCCGTATATTCCTTAACGGAAATTGAAAATACTAGTCGTTTGTAAAGTGTTGTTTGATCTCTCCATCATGATAATAACGTAATGTAGTATGCCTGATGGTACCGTACTTAAAAAGTTTTACTCAGACGAGATAAAGTTAAAAGAATGAACCTTTTCAAAAAAAAAGATAAATTGCTTTCCAACCCTTGGGTTGAAAAGAATTTATCTTAAAAATGGTATTTGGGGATGAAAAAAAATTGGGTTTACAAAATGAAACTATTGATTGAATCTTCCGCGCTGGCGAAGCAATTCACGATTCAGGTTCGGATCTTTTTCAAATGCAGCGCGGCCGTGAAGCCAAAATATATTGTTGACGACAACTAAATCTCCAACTGGCAGTTCCAGTTCAAGTACACTTTCATCGTTTTCTAATGAATTGGATAAATCGCGTAAGTATTTGGCTTGTTCAATCGAATCAGGATAAACAAATTGATCGATAAAACATATACCAGGTTTGTTATTATGATTGAAGAATGTCAATCTTTCAATTTCCTGATCAATGTTCTTGCTTTTCGGTGCCTTATACGTGAATTTCTGGCTTGATAATGGATGATTTACATACATATCAAGCTCTTTCCAATCGTCTAGGTGCAATAAGCGTGATTCGCCACCGCGGGCATTTTGTTCGATCATCTTCATCATCAGTAACCAGTCCGTTGGTTCATCAACAAAGGTTCCGTCCGTATGAAGTGTAAATAAACGATAGGCCTGTCGCAAATATGAATCACTGCTATCCGTGTCTTGAACACTAAAACGGGCATAATATTTTCCTGACATGGCATCATGGTTTGGAGTTCCGAGCAAGTATGAAATAGCCGTTGCAAAAATGACATATTCATCTGTATTCTCCGTGACACCCTCCAAGCCAAGGGTGAAGCCGCCGGATTCCCGATCATGAACGATGTTACGAAGCAATTCACCAAAGTCTTCCCCCACTTGATCCAGAAGGTATGAAGCAATGATGAGTCGTGCATATGGTGTGTATTCCAAATGCTGAACAGACTGATTATCCTTCGATACGTTTTCTAAAAAAGCGGCAATCGCCTCTTTTGAAATTTCAATATGATATAAACGGCTGGATTGAGGGTGGACTTTCACCTCGTATTTTTCTGTTTTCCTTTCAAACTTTGCTCTCTTTTTTTCTGCAATGTTCATGAATGATTCCTCCTGTTATTTGTAATATAGGTGACAAAGTTAACAGGAAATATAAAAAGCCAGTCGCACATGATCCCCAAATAAAATGGGAATCCAACTGTACAACTGGCTTATATTCACTTCACTGCTCTATGCAAATAGAGTCACAGCGAATATGCAGTTTATGTATGATTTATTTTTCCTGTTTCCAATCATTAAGATCTTTACACGATTCTGAAAAGGTATTTTCCAAAAGGTGTTAATGTCATAATATTGGCTTAATTACATTAAAACGTTTTTCCGTAAAAATGTCAACATCTTTTACAAATTATTCTGATAAATCATTTTACTAACTTGGTAGTTTCGTTTTTTCTGCCGCTTTAATTTGCTGAAAATGGAGATCCAGGTCCTTCAAGGCAGCAATCAATGCATTAGCCGCTTTCCCCCGATAATAAGATTGAATCGATTCTATCGCTTCATCAACACCATCATTTAAACTAATCCCTTTTAATAAACGCCCAATAAATTCCCGTCCATGCTCTGTTGCCAGAGTACAGGAGGCTTCCAGGACAACCCCATATTTAGCATCGACTTCCGCGGTGATGGTCAATGTTTCAAAGACACTTTTCGCTGCCATCCCTTGAGGTAAACGTGCATGACCTGCAATAAAAATTGTTTTACCATTGAACATGAGGCCTCTTCCTCTCTTTAACGAATTTTATTTTGTAAATGCCGCTTCCAATAAGTGTGATTGTTCCGGAATGCGGTTAACAACCTCTTTTCCAATTTCAATTGATGCTGTTGCTGCAGGTGACGGTGCATTACAAACATGAATGGTCCGTTTCCCCATTATAATATGAAAATCATCCACCATATTACCATCATCCTGTAACGCCTGTGCTCGGACTCCGGCAGGTGCAGGGATTAAATCATCTTCTTGAATTTCCGGAATCAATTCCTGCAGGCTTTTCGTAAATTGCTTTTTACTAAAAGAACGGACATATTCATCCATCCCTTCCTTCATGAATTTACTGGCCAGTTTCCAAAAACCTTTATAGCTTAAAACTTCAGTTAAATCCTTCGCATTGAAGTCAGTTTTTTTATAACCTTCACGTTTGAAACTTAGTACAGCATTTGGGCCAGCATCTACTTCGCCGCTAATCATCCGTGTGAAATGAACTCCTAGAAATGGAAACTTAGGGTTAGGTACCGGATAAATTAAATGATTGACAAGAAAGCGCTTTTCGGGCTTCAATTTAAAATATTCACCGCGAAACGGGACAATTTTCATATCAGTTTTATACCCCGCGGCTGCTGCGATACGGTCACTGTGCAATCCAGCGCAATTAATGACTATCCTTGCTTTTATTGTACCGTTGTTCGTAGCGATGATGACTTCATCAGAATCCTCGTCAATCTTCTCCACCTTTGTATTCAGCTTGATTTCACCGCCGTTGCCTCGGATGATATCCGCCATCTTTTCACTTACCTGACGATAATTGACGATGCCGGCTTGCGGGACGCGAATCGCACCAAGTCCATTAACATGTGGTTCAATTTCCTTTAACTCATCCACACCGATTCTTTGGATAGCTAGCTCATTTTGCAAACCGCGTGAAAATAAATCATCTAGAAGGGGCAACTCTTCTGGCTTTGTTGCAACAATGACCTTTCCGCAAATATCATGTTCAATTCCATGCATCCGGCAGAATTCCGTCATTGATTTGCTTCCTTGACGGGCAAACCGTGCCTTGAAACTGCCTGGTTTATAATAAATACCTGAATGGATGACGCCGCTGTTATGCCCCGTTTGATGATCTGCAACAACAGCCTCTTTTTCAATGACTACCACTTTAGCATTAGGAAAACGCTGATAAAGTGCCATTCCCGTCGATAAACCTACAATTCCCCCGCCAACAATTGCGAAATCATACACAATTAACACTCCTTTTATTGATGATTTTTAGTATTCAGCAACTCCATATACGTAATTAAATTGTTCTTAGTCCGTAAGATGTGAAATTCTACTGCTGCCCTTAGTTCTGCAGGATCCCCTCTTAGTGCCGCTTCATAAATCATCCGGTGTTCCCGTTGCGTTTCTGGGTAATAATCAATCAGCAAATTCGGCGCAATGGGTGAGATACCCAACGTTTCTACCATTTTTTGAACTCTTGGCCACGGGCACCCTTTTCGGAGGGTTTCATGAAAAGCCGCATTCAAAAGGATATAATGTTCATTGGTTTCATCAGATAACTGAATCCCTTCCATTTCAATCAAAATTCCCTTTAATTTTTCTTTATCCTCCTTTGTTAAATAAGGAAGCGACTTTTCTACAGCAAGGCCTTCAAGCAGAGACCTGGTATGATAAATTTCTTCAATATCATCCCGGGTAATCGGTGTGACGATTGCTCCTTTATGAGGAACCATTTCCACCAACCCCTCCATTTGAAGTTGTGTAAGGGCTTCACGAATGGGCATTCTGCTTACTTCCAGGCGATCTGCCCACTCCTCTTGAATGAGTCGCTCCCCTTTTTTCAACGTCCCATTCAAAATCGCCTTCCTAAGACTTTTCGTTACATTTTTTACGATTGTAGATTTATCTCTTTTAGAATTAGCATTATCCAATTCAGCGTCCACCTTTCGATATTGGATACAATTTAAACTATATCAACTATATAAAGCGATTACAATACTAAATTTTTAATATATTGTATCCAATCTAAATAACACTGGATACAATACACAGGGTAAAATAACTAATTTCCATCTGAATATAAATTGGTTCCCCATTTATATTTAACTTCAATTCACAAAATCCAAACCAGGAACTAATGCCAAAACTTCCCAAAAAATTTCATCATTATGATATCATTATTGTTGTATCCAAATTTATTTAAATAAGGGGTTGCTAGTTAATGAGTAAAGAAGTCTACATGATTGGCGAAATAAGGACTAATAATTTCACCGATAAAAATCTTTTCGAGAAAATCGGATCCCTTTGGAGCAAAACAAATGATTATAATATTGAAAATGATATGAAATATGGGATATACCATCAGTACGAAAGTAACTATCGTGGAGATTATACATTAGCTATAGCCACCGAAACCCCCGTATCGAATGAAAATTTTGTCATTCCAGATCAAGAATACGCGGTGTTTGAGTGTTTACAAGATGAACATTCCATAGGTGAAACCTGGAAAAAGATATGGAAGCTGGAGGAAGAGAAAAAAATGAACAGAAAATATAGCCTGGATTTTGAAAAATATTACCCTGATGGAAAAGTGGAAATACATATTGCGGTTTTATAAAAAGAAGCTACTATGTGAAATAAATCCATAATAGCTATACAATTTAGCTAGCCTTAAGGGCATGAATCGGTCCCCCACCGAAACTCATGCCTTTTTATTTCAGCTTTGTACCCTAGGGATTAATCACCTTATATTGTTCAGTTCATTATAGAGTAGTTTTTTCGGGAAGAACTTCCCTTTAAATCAAGTTTTTTGTATCAGGATGCATTAATATCTTATCTGAAGGCTTCAACCGTGATAAAATCAAACAAATATAGTTATCATAATTCATCTATAAAATAGGAAATTGGCAAAAAGTCATTAGAATAAAGGGGAAAATATGAATGTCAGAATTAATCGATTGGAAAAATAGTGCTCGCGGTCATAAGTTCATAGCATCTTTTAGCGGAGGAAAGGATAGTGTCTTAGCCCTTTATAAAGCAATGAAGATTGGAGAAGCTGTAGGACTTATCGTCATGCTGGAGGAAGAAGGAAAACGTTCCAGATCCCATGGAATGCCTCCGGAACTCATACATGCCCAAGCTGAATCAATAGGATTGCCTGTATATACTGCAGCTGCCAGTTGGACTGATTATGAAAAAGTATTTATGCACCTTTTAGAAAATGCTAAAAATCAAGGAGCAGAAGTTTTAATAACAGGAGACTTGGATATGCCTGCCCATGGCTGTTGGCATGATAAGGTTACGAAGAATGCCGGGTTGAAGCTTGGAATGCCTTTATGGGAAATGAATCATCGTGAAGCTGTCGAAGAGTTCATGAATCTAGGATTTGTAACGATCATCGTAACCGTTAATTTATCATTGGGAATGACAGAGGATGATTTAGGGCGAACGTTAACCCATGAATACGTGAAGGAACTTGAAGCTCGCGGTATTGACCCCTGCGGAGAAGGCGGAGAGTTCCATACGACCGTAATAGACGGGCCCATTTTTAAACAGCCAATTACCGTTCGTAAATGTGAGATAATCAAGGACGGAGAATATGCTTTTTTGCCTTTGGAGCTAGATAAGATGACGAATATGAGTACCTTATAACCGAACTAATTACCTATTTTAGTGGTAACCACTCCATACTGCACCCCAATTATGAGATTTTCTATAACGATTGAGGTGCAGTTCGAGTCCTTTGACAGTAGGAAAATGCCTAGATTTAGTTAACATAATATTATTATAGTAACTTCATTTTTAGCAACCATTCATTACTGATAACTTTCTGTTTCATTATTTTTTAAACAGGAAAATAACAGAATCTCAGAAAAATAAATATTTCTAATATACTAAATCAAGTGATTCTTTATAAAAATCAGAACAGTGATATCAAGAAAAAAAAGACTATATATCCTAGTCTTTTTTGAGAAGTCATTCGGTTGATTTAAAACTCTATCCATTACCTGGCCAAAACTCTTATATTTTTCAAAATCCTCAGTGAAGTCGATTTTCCTAGCAAAAGGCGCGTATCTCATTCCGAGTGCCCTTTCACCTATCCACACCAATGATTCTAGTTTTATCTACCCATTCAGATATATCGAAATAATGTTTACTCTGAAATAACTCCCCATTGAAGGAATATGATATCCATATAAAAATAATGAGTACTACAGGAGTTGTACTTCGTCCTTTCAGTTAATAATAGAAATCCATTAATGTTTCGTCCATTAAATCCTGTGTGAGTCCTATGTAAATCATCGTATCTTTTGGATTGGAATGATTAAGGATTTGCTGCAGTAAAGCGATATCCTTGAATTTTTGGTAATGTAAGTAGCCGAAGGTTTTTCGAAGGGTATGTGTACCGACATCCGGAATGTCTGCCATTTCAGCCGCTTTGTTCAGAACCCGATAGGCCTGTACCCTGGTGATTGGACCATTACCCTTTCGACTTGGAAATAAATACTGATCATTTTTCAGGTTCGATTTCCGGACATACTTCCTAACTTCTTTACGAAGTTGAGGATTGACAAGGAACCGCTTAATTTTATCTGTTTTTTGCTCCACAATGACAATATGCGTACCCTCAAGAATGTCTTTCACTCGCAATTGTAAAAGATCGCCTATACGTAACCCGATGTTTATCCCGATTGAAAACATCATATAATCCCTGTAGCTGCAATATTTTAATAGTGACTTTTTCATTTTTTCTATGTGATCCAACCGGCGTATCGGCTGGACATTTTTAATTCTTTGAGAGGCTGCTTGCATGAATGGCTCATTCTCCTTTCCCCTTCTTTCATTGTACGTGAACAGGTGAAAAAAAGGCAAGTTTTATAAATTTTGATACCCTTATAAACCTTGATTTAATGCGTTTTTGAATGTATCAATAGAGGTCCTTTGTTACATTCAGAATATTCAGTTAGTATTAGTTATGCTAATACAAAAATATACCAACATCAAATGACCCTCCTAAAGGTTCAATTGAGACGTTTTAACGCAATCCAGACCAAATACTCTAGTAATTTAAAATAACCTCTTTAAAAGCCAAATATGAAGCTCATTTTTTTGTCTTTTCTACTTTTATACGAAAACATGGCATATGAATATTATCTATATTTATCTCATTATTTATAATGTTTGCATGACCCATTTATTGAGGGGTCATATGAAATGCGGAAAACATACACTAAGAGTTATTTCAATTAAAAAAAGCCGATATTCCCTGTGTTAAGGAATCATCGGCTTTTATTATTATTGAATGCAGCTAGTACCTTGATTCCAACCATTCATATTTAAAAATCCTCAAAATATTAAAGAGCCAGAGCCATAAGTAAACTTATTAACAGACCATTACTTTTAAGGGGACCAATAAAACATAGGAAACGTATTGAACACTACAGATACCCAAAAGTATTTAGAGGGTAATTCTTTAAGTTATATTGAATACTTTGAATATTACACAGAGCGTTTCCGGATAATTGTAAATTGGCCATAAATAAGACATCACTCCCTATACTAACAGGAATTGTCGAAAATAAGCCTCCTAACACAGGCACAAGTCCAAGTAAAGTAAATAGCGCTTCACTGATATTAAAAACTACTCGATCTATAATTTTTGTACTTTCCAAAAAACCAATAGACGAAACCATTTTCCCCTTGTTTCTCATTTATGTTCGTATATTTAAGCTTTTTCGTGAGAAGTGGTTTGATTGCTGCACAAACCTTGAGCATCTTAATATTAAATATCCTTTGTTTTGTAGTCACCATTTATGGCTATAAATTAATCCCTAATATGCAGGGTTTCTCTCTTTATTTATCAGTAGCCACATATATAGTTTTCCATTGGCAAGTCCCGGCCAGGCAGTTGGGTTTTTCTTTTATTTAAAATTATTATCTAGCAAAACCTATATTAACTATATACCTTATCAATCCCAGGGATAGTTGTTGTATAAAACACGGATAATTCTTTACTTTTTTCTTTCCTTTCTTTACGCATTCTAGCTCGCTCTGGTGCAGTTTCATTTAATTTTTTCTCTTCATCCGTTTCAGGAATGACTTCTGGAACACGAGTTGGACATTGTTCTTTATCTAATGCAACAAAAGTTAAAAGCGCAGTCGCTGCCATTTTACGCTCACCACTTTTTAAATCTTCGGCAATAACTTTAACAAACACTTCAATAGATGATGTACCTGCCCATGTTACATACGATTCAAAACAGACTGCATCTGTTGTTCGGATTGGATATAAGAAGTCTACCGAATCTGTTGAGGCAGTTACACAATCTGTGCGGCTATGTCGTAATGCGGTAATGGAAGCAACTTGATCTATATCGCTCATTAATCGACCACCAAATAATGTATTATGACTATTTACATCATTTTGAAATACGCGACTTGTTCGAACAACTCTTGATTCTCTACAATATTTTGCTTTCATGCTTACCTCCTTCTATCTATACAAATCTGATATAACGGTTATAGGCTACAATTTAATATGAAGGAACTCGAAGTTAATAGGACAAACCCATTCAAAAGGACGTGATGAACGAAGCTCTTAAATCTATATTTAAGGGTAAATTAGCTTTCAACAAGACGGTTTAATTAATGTAGTTTCGTCCCCGTTTCCTTCATACTAAACTATTAGAATCTCATTCTATTGCCGAATTATCGATTTCTCTAATATTTCTACGACATCCAACGTTTGTACTTTTTCCTCCACTTCCTTTGTCTTTGTCCCATCGCTGATCATCGTTAAGCAGTATGGACAACCTGTACTGATGATGGTTGGATTTGTTTTTAGAAGCTGTTCGGTTCTTGAAACATTGATACGGATTCCTGTATCTTCCTCCATCCACATTAGACCTCCTCCAGCACCGCAACACATAGCTGTTTCACGTTTCCGCTCAGGTTCTACAACCATAACACCTGGAATAGCTTTTAAAATGTCACGAGGAGCATCATACCCATCATTGTAGCGTCCTAAATAGCAGGAATCATGGTAAGTAATGACTTCATTCACATTATTCTTTGGTGTTAACTTTCCTTCTTTTATTAATGTTGCAAGCAATTCCGTATGATGATAAACTTTTGCTTCTAAACCAAATTCAGGGTATTCATTGTTTAGTGTGTTATAAGCATGGGGATCTATTGTGACAATTTTCTTCACATCATACTTTTTAAAGACTTCAATATTAGCATTCACTAGTTCTTGGAATAAAAACTCATTTCCAAGACGTCGAGGTGTATCACCAGAGTTCTTTTCTTCATTCCCTAGTATCGCCATCTTCACTCCTGCATGATGCATTAAGCGCGTGAAGGATCTTGTGATTTTTTGACTGCGGTTATCATAAGAACCCATGGACCCGACAAAGAAAAGAAAATCAAATTCTTCTCCCGCTTTTTTCAGTTCTTTTGCTGTTGGAATCGTGATTTTCTCTAATTCATCACGCCAATTCGCCCGTTCCTTACGATTCATACCCCATGGATTTCCTTGACGTTCAATATTCGTCATCGCACGTTGGGCATCCGGATTTATTTTTCCTTCTGTTAGGACAAGGTAACGGCGTAAGTCGATGATTTTGTCAACATGCTCATTCATTACAGGACATTGATCCTCACAGTTACGGCAAGTCGTACACGCCCAAATTTCTTCTTCTGTCACGACATCCCCTATTAAACTAACATTTTCAGTTGTTGCTGCTACTTCTTTGGAACCTGGCCCCGCTAGCGCTAATTGATTGTCCTTAGTATTTTTTATAACAAAGGAAGGCGCCCACGGCTGTCTGGAGGTTACCGCTTCTCCTTTTTCTGTCAAATGTTTTCTCATCTTGACAATGAGATCCATCGGGGATAACGTTTTTCCAGTTCCTGAAGCAGGGCACATATTTGTGCATCGTCCGCATTCTACACATGCGTAAAGATCAATCAACTGATGTTGGGTAAAATCCTCAATTTTCCCGACACCGAATTCTTCAGCTGTTTCATCCTCAAAATCGATTTTTCTTAATTTTCCAACAGGGCCGCTTTTCTTAAAGAAGATATTAACCATGGCAAATAACTCATGAAATTGCTTTGACTGGGGTACAAACACCAGAAAGGAGAATACCGTCAACATATGAACCCACCAAAATACGTAGTACAACACAGTTCCTGCCGTTGTTCCGATGCCGGAAAACATCAACGCAATGGCACCAGAGAATGGAGCATATATGAGATCTGGTTCATGACTTAACATAATCGCTTCAAATCCCAATGTAAGCAGGATCGACAAAGTTAGAATGAATAAGGCGATAATGACGAAGGCGGATTTCCCATCACGCTTCCATTGCAACCGCTTTAGTTTTTCAATATAACGACGGTAAAATGCATATACTACTGCCAACATCATGAGGAACGTAGCCCATTCCTGTAGAAGATTGAAATATTTATGCGCTTCACCTAAGGGAAATTCATAACTTCTAATAAATCCCTTTATGATGAGTTCTATAAGTCCTATTTGGATGATAAAAAAGCCATAAAATAATACTAAATGCATCAGACCGCTTTTCTTGTCTTTGAATAATTTTGACTGACCGAAGCCGTTGATTAATAGCAGATTGATTCGTTCTTTAAGGTTTAGTTCAAACTCAGCTTTTTTGCCAAGCTTTATAAACAAATACCGGGTGTATACAAGATTGACAAACAAATATACTGCATATCCAGCCAAGGCTAAAAAAGCAAGTAAATTCAGCAATGATAACATCCTTTTCATCCCCTCATGGTTGTTTCTTAATTAGTTTCCTTTTGATGGGACCAAAAATATCGATAATATTATTTTCAACTATTTTGAAAACTTTTAACTAAATGGGAGAACGTAAAAGTAGATTCCTCCCATTTAAACTCTAGAATTCCGCATCAATCATGCTTTTTTGTTAGCATTGGCACAAGATCGTGATCAAGTGTTTCTTTCATCATAAGGGCCACTTTCACACCATAATCACTAATTTCCTTAGCAACTTGTAATGCCGCCGCTTCAGATTCACGATAGTGCAATCCAATATTTGCTCCTTCAGCAGCAGCAGCTAATGCTATTCCTCTTCCGATCCCTTTTGCGGCACCTGTAATTAGGATGTTTTTTCCTTTGAAACCGATATTCATCTAGTTACCTCCATGTAAATACAGAAAATTCAGAATAATTATCATGCAATTTGATTAAATTATTAACTTCCTGTAAACGATGCTTCTCTTTTTTCGAGAAAAGCCTGTGTTCCTTCCCTCTTGTCACTCGTTCCATATAAAACAGCTTGTGCCAAGCTTTCAATCAGCAATCCCGTATCAATATCAACATCAAATCCACGATTGACTACTAGCTTTGCCATTTGTACGGATAATGGTCCTTTAGCTAATATTTTTTCAGCCTTTTCTTGTACAGCAGCCCGTAAATTCTCTAAAGGAACTACAGATGACACTAAACCGATCTCTATCGCCTCTTTCGCTGTCATGAGATCCCCACTTAATATCATATTCATGGCTCTGCCTTTACCGATGATTCGCGCTAATCGCTGCGTTCCACCAGCGCCGGGAATAACCGACAAATTTAATTCAGGGAGGCCGATTTTAGCATTTTCAGAAGCCATTCGTATATCACACGACATGGCCAGCTCACACCCACCTCCAAGTGCAAATCCATTAATGGCTGCAATAGTTGCTTTCTTACTTTTTTCTATACAGCGATACACATCAGACATATTTTTAGCAGCAAATGCATCAAGAGAGTTCCTGTTTGTTACCTGATTAATATCCGCTCCTGCGGCAAATGACTTCTCCCCTGCACCTGTAAATACAATTACGCCAATAACTTGATCATTTTCTAATTCTTCAAATGCTGACAGGATTTCGGATACAGTTAAATCATTTAACGCATTTCGCACTTCAGGACGGTTAATGGTGATAAAACCTATCCGGTCAACTCTTTCAAGCACAATATTTTGATAGTTCACTTATAACTCCCCCTTTATTGATATTTGCGATGCAACTGAGCAGCAATAATATTCTTCTGAATCTCAGACGTTCCTTCGTAAATTCTTGTAATTCGGGCATCACGGTAAAATCTTTCAATTGGGTATTCTGATATATAACCAATTCCCCCATGAATTTGTACAGCTTTATCTGCAACCCGATTATACGTTTCAGAACCTAATAATTTAACCATGGCTGCTTCTTTAATCACTTTCATATTTTGATCCACCATCCAGGCTATTCTGTAGGTCATAGACCGCAATGCTTCTATTTCCATTGCCATATCTGCCAAATAATGTTGAATAATTTGTTGCTCGAAAATCGGCTTTCCAAACTGGATTCTCATATGAGAAAAATCTAACGACATTTCGAGTAATTTATCACTTGATCCTAAATTTCGCGCAGCCATTCCTGCACGTCCATTTGCCAGAATCTTTAATGCGTTTACATAGCCTTGTCCCTCTTCGCCCAAAACATTTTCAGCCGGAACTTCACAATCTTCTAAGAATATTTCCGATGAATGTGACCCGTGAAGGCCCATTTTTTTTTCAATGCTTCCAATTTGAAACCCTGGGAAATCCTTTTCAATTATAAAAGAAGTGATGCCTTTTGAGCCTTTAGAAGGGTCGGTCACCGCCATTACGGTAAAAATATCGGCAATCGGTGCGTTAGTAATATAATGCTTACTTCCATTCAGAATATATTTATCCCCTTTTTTTACGGCCGTTGTTTTCAGATTAGTAGCATGTGAGCCTGCACTTGGTTCTGTTAAGGCAAATGCACCAATTCTATCTCCGGTTGCCATGTCGGGTAAATATTTGCGTCTTTGTTCATCATTTCCCATATCAACAATGCCAACACCCCCAATGCCGGTATGCCCACCAATGACTGTTGTATATCCATTATGTGTTCTTCCCAATTCTTCAAGTGCAGCACACTTCCCTACCATATCGAGTCCCAGCCCGCCATATTCTTCTGGAATATGAAGTCCAAATAAACCCATTTGCTTTGACTTTTCCATAATACTTCCTGGAATTTCATTACTTTCTTCAATTAACATCGCCTGCGGATCTACTTCATTATCAATAAAGTTCCGAATTCCTTGTTTTAATAATTTTACATCCTCTGTTAGTTCGAAATTCATACCTTCACGTCCTCTCGATTATATGGCTAAAATCCCTTCCCTGACTTCCTGACCAAACGCTGCTTTCATGTATTTAACAAGCTAATGCTTATAGTCGATACCTATCCCCTAAACTGTGATAAAGATACTCCATATTTCGGAGACGGCTGTCTAAATCAAACAAGATCAGCCATTTCCAGGGGACCTATAGGATGATTTAATCCAAGTTTAATCGCTATATCGATGTCTTCAGCAAAATCACTTCATTAATCTCGTACTTCTTGATATATGATCGATCAACTACCGCTTGAATAACCTTTGCTGCTAGGTAGTCTACTGGCACATCCGTTAAAGTACCACCCATTTTCCAATCGGGCTCTGACTGAATATACCGGATTCATGATCTTCCTCCATATGATAAAACTTTTATCCTGGTTTAGCCCCAATAAGCAAAAATAGTATTGAAAATTCATTCGTGTTATTTGCCTGTTGAGGCTTTCTATTGATATTGATACAAGGCATTTTTGAAATGTTAATTGTAAAAAAGATCTATACCTCTAGAAAGCGATTAACACATCGCTAATCCACCATTAACGGAGAGCGTTTGTCCTGTAATATAATCTGCTTCCTCTGAAGTGAAAAACGCTACCGCATTTGCTAGATCACTTGGTTCTGCCAATCGCCTGAATGGTATGGCTTTTTCTAACGCTGAAACAATGCCCTCATTATACGAGCCAATTTCCTGAATCAATGGTGTATTACTTGGGCCTGGTGAAATACAATTGACATTTAATTTATGTCTCGCCATTTCTCTAGCTAATGTTTTTGTTAAAGCAATCACCCCGCCTTTTGCGGCTGAATATACTCCTTCACCACTTGAACCGACTCGTCCTGAATCTGAAGCGATATTTACGACTTTCCCATAACCATTCTCAATCATGATCGGCAATATTTCTTTACATGTATGAATTTGACCCATCAAATTAATGTCAATAATTGTTTTCCATGTGCTTGGTTCGCTTTTTAAGAAAGGTTCAATCTTATCCCATCCTGCGTTATTTACCAAAATATCAATTCGTCCAAAACAATCAATAGATGCTTTGACTGCTTCTTGTACGCTTTCTAACTTCGTGACGTCGCAATAGACAGCAAGTGCTTCCGCCCCTTCGCTTTCTAAAATAGAAACCGTTTCTCGAGCATTTTCAATATTGATGTCTGTAACGATTATTTTATTGGACTTTGAAGCTAATGTTATCGCGATCTCTTTTCCAATCCCTCTACCTGCACCGGTAATAAATGCTACTCGTTGCCTCATCATTTTTCCTCCCGACTTATTCAATTTTGATTCATTTCTGTCGATATCTTGCTTAGATCTTTTCTTTTAACTTCTCGTCCATCATTTTCCGGAGATGGAATTTCTGAATTTTCCCACTCATTGTACGAGGGAAATCCTCGAAAATTTCGAGATGTTCTGGCCAATATTGTTTTGCGATCCCTTTTTCTGAAAGGAATTCCTTCATGGTTTCCATTGTCAATTGCGTTTTCCCTGGTTTCATGGTAATGCATGCACATGCTTTTTCTTGAAGACGCGGATCTGGAACGGCAACAATTTGGGCATCAGATATATCTGGATGCTCATACAGGACATTTTCGATATACATGACCGGAATATTTTCCCCACCACGGATGATGATATCTTTACTCCGTCCACAAATTCGGATATAACCATCTTCATCCATCGCTGCGCGGTCACCTGTCATAAACCAGCCCTCATGATATTCCGAAAGGGTTTCCTGTAATCGTTTTAAGTAGCCAACAAACAAGGAAGGACCTCTTGCAAGCAAATCGCCTTCTTTATGTGGTTCACAAATTTCCCCTTTTCTATCAACTACTTTTAACTCCATACCTGGAAAAGGAATACCATCCGTTTCAATCAGCTTTTCTTCTGGATCTTCAATTCTTGTCAAAGTGACCAAGCCATCTTCGGTTTGTCCCCAGCCAGACAAAATTTTAATGGAGGTTTTTTCGGTCGCCTCTTTTACCAAATTTCGTGGTATCGGTGCTCCTAATGCAACAAAGATACGAAGTGAATCAATCTTGTATTGATCAAGATTCTTAAGTTGAACTGTATCTTGCAGGAATGGTGTCGCACCAGCTGTAAATGTAATATTCTCCTTTTCTATCAAATTAAGAAATTCACTTGGATTCCAAATATCTTGGTAAACCCCTGTTCCACCAATATGTGTCGGCAACCTCACGCCATAACCGAATCCAGTTTGATGGGCAAATGTCGACGCCATGAACATGATATCATCAGATGTTAAGCGTAAGCGATCAATCCAATAATTCGTGGAAACACAGAGTGTATTATGTGTATGCATCACTCCCTTTGGATTTCCAGTCGTTCCAGACGTAAAGATTATTTCCGTCACGTCATTCGGATCATGGGTGATTTTGTCTAGAATAGCAGGATCTTTTCTCTCTTCCCACGGTTGATCAATCAATTCAGAAAACGGTTTCATTTCTTTTGGTACGTTATCCCCAACCACATAAACATGTTGCATACTTGGCCACTGATGTTTTAACCTTTCAATCATCGCCGGGTAATCAAACCCACGAAATTCACCTGGAACAACAATCATTTTCGACTCTGCCATGCCGACCGTGTAGCCAATTTCCCGGTCACGGTAAATCGGAATGAGAGGGTTGCTAATGGCACCAATTTTTGTTACCGCATAATGCAGAATAATGAACTCGCTCCAATTAGGCAGTTGGAACGAGATGACATCTCTTTTTTCTATACCAATTTCAAGCAAGCCTAATGCCACCCGATCCACAAGTTTACCAAGCTCCCTATACGTATAGCGGCTCTTTTTATCAATTATGGCCATTTTCTCTGGATCTTTTGCTATTGCATCATTTAAATAATCGATAATCGTTCTATTTGGCCAAATAGATTGATATTTTTCGATATACTCCTGACTCAAAATCGTTTCCAATTTCACAGCATCTAGCCCCCTCTTTATCTTCGGAACTTTTTAAAATCTACTGGTCTTTTTTCAAGAAAAGCATTTTTTCCTTCTTCTGATTCTGCTGTGTTATAAAACATCGCTAAACTACCCATCGATAACTGTGAAATCCCTTGGATGTTGGCACTATCCGCATTAAATGAGTATTTAAGCATTTTAAGTGCTGTCGGACTTTTTTCGAGAATTTTTCCAGCCCATTCTTCTGCTGCTTGCTGCAATTGTTCAGCAGGAACGATTTTATTGACTAGACCCATTTCTTTTGCTTCATGTGCCGTATATTGTTCACATAAATACCAGATCTCCCTTGCTTTCTTTTCCCCAACAACCCTTGCTAAATAGGCAGAACCAAATCCAGCATCATAGCTGCCTACTTTCGGTCCGCTTTGTCCAAACTTTGCTGATTCTGAAGCAATGGTCAAATCGCAAATCACATGCAAGACATGTCCACCGCCAATCGCAAATCCATTAACAGCAGCAATAACCGGCTTCGGTATATTGCGAATCGTTTGATGTAATGTTTCAATTTCTAAGCCCATTCCACCGCCTAAACCTCCAGAATAATCGTATCCACCTTCATCTCCTTTTTCTTTTTGATCCCCACCGACACAAAATGCCTTTTCTCCTGCTCCAGTTAAGACAACCACACCAATTCGGTTATCGTCCCATGCATCACGGAACGACCAAATTAACTCTTTAATCGTTCTTGCCCGAAAGGCATTATAAACGTTCGGTCTATTGATTGTAATCTTTGCAATTCCATTGCTTTTTTTGTAGATAATATCTGTCAATTTGCCAATTCCATCTGTTTTTTCAGATAGAGTATCTGTTTGTTTCATTTTGAATCCCTCCATTATTAAAGTAGTTTAAGAATAATTTTTCCTTTAATGACCTCATCACCCTGTTCATTTATACAGCGAACCTTTTCCATGATCCAATCTTTTTTACAATAAACTCCTACTTCAGCCCTTGTAAATTCCCTTTTTAGTCTTTGGAAGATAGAATTGCAATCTATTGTTTTTATCAAATAAGCGGCCCTAGATTAATAGGAACGAAATTCTTTTCCAATGATATCTTTTGCAATGACCATTTGATTAGCTTGTGCTGTTCCATCACCAATTTCTAGGCCAATTACATCACGCAACCGTTGCTCATGCGGCATCTCTTTCGTATAAGCATAATGTCCATTTAACAATAAACATTCATGAATTGCATCCGCACTATATTTTGGTCCTAACCATTTGACAGATGCTGATTCCTTTGAGTGATTTAACCCTTGATCACGAAGCCAGAGACCCCTATATGCCTGCCACTTTATTAGTTCTAATTGTGTAAAGTGCGTAACGATTGGAAATGATACCCCTTGGTAGGTTGCTAAAGGTTTGCCAAAAGAATGTCTCATTTTCACGTGTTCGATCGTCTCGTCTAAACTTTGGCTTGCAGCACCCACACATTGCAATCCGATTAACAACCGACTTAAATCAAATCCATTCATCACTTGAGAGAAACCTTTATTTTCCATGCCGATTAAGTTTTCTTCGGGTACTTTAACTTCATTTAAATAAACAGATCCCCTGCCTATTGGAATATTTCCCATATCCTCATAAGCTTTACATTCAACACCGGGAAGATCTGCTGGAATGATAAATGCACTAATTCCTCTGTTCCCTAGTTCAGGATTTGTTTTTGCAAAGGTAAGAAATGCATCACCAACAGTCGCAACGCTAATTCCAGATTTTTCTCCATTCAGAACATACACGCCGTCTTTATGTACTGCTGTTGTCTTTATTCCTCCAGCATCAGTACCTGCCGATGGTTCAGTTATAGCAATACCGACAATTTTTTCACCACTCGCAATTTTTGGAAGCCATTCTTGCTTAAGCTCTTCACGTGCATGATTATTGATAATTTCTCCAATTAATCCATTCAACATAACAGCATAAGTAAGGTTGAAATCACCTCTTCCAATTTCTTCGGCAGCTATTCCAGTTGTCACGCAATCTGCACCGGTTCCACCATACTCTTCCGGAATTCGAAGACCATTGACACCTAACTCACCAAGCTTCTTCCATAAATGCCTTGGCGTAATCCCCTCTCTGTCCCACTTTGTATAATTAGGAAGCAGCTCCTCCTTTGCAAATTCTTTTAGCATCTTTCGAAAATAATCCTGTTCTTCTGTAAATGAAAAGTTTAACAATGTAATTCCTCCCTTCCCTTACTATTATTGCAAGTTTCATGCCAACTTGTTTCCCTGGAAAAATAGCATTCCTTCCTCGTTCGAATTCGCAAAAGTGATATCGTTCGCAAATTTGCGAAGTACATTTGCGAAAAGATATCAACAAGCACAATATAGAAGGTAACGTGACACTTCTATCATTATTAGGTTTTCATATCCCTCCACCCTTAGTAATTTAGAACATTCAGACATTTACAGATTGTAAAAGCAAACTATTTATGGTTATAACTACAACCACAAATACAAAAAGACTGTCCCATAAGACTCAAATCGATCACAAAAAAATGAAAAGAACCGTTACGAAATCCTTTGATTTTACTGGATTTCATACCAGGTCCTTTCAGGAGAATGAATAACGCATGTGTTTTTTATACCGTTTGCATCCTCTTAAACGTATTATTTTAGATTGTACTTTGCAATTTTACGGTAAAGGCTAGCAAGATGTATTTTTAGTTTTTGTGCAGCCAAAGTTCGGTCACCATTCGCTTCTTGTAATGCACGTTGAATTGCGTTGATTTCCGTGCACTTTACTTCCTCTTCTAAACTTTGAATGGGAGTCGGCGTTCTTTTTATTACATCTGAAGACACATTAGGTGAAATGTGTAAATCGTCTATCGTGAGAGTATCTCCCAAGACCAAATTCATTCCGCGTTCAATATAGGCTTTTAATTCACGTACATTACCAGGCCACTCATAACTTAATAACCTCTCTTGTAGCTTAGAATCGATGAATTTTACGTGAACACCAAATTTCTCATTAAAATATTCGATGAAAAAGTGGGCTAATGGAATAATATCCTCTTTTCTTTGCTGAAGTGAAGGAATTTTCAAATCAAAGACGTATAATCGATAAAATAAATCTTGCCTGAACTCCCCTTCCTGAACAAGCGTTCTCAAATCCCGGTTCGTTGCAGCGATAATCCGAATATCGACATTTTTACTCCCTGTTCCACCGAGTCGTTCCACTTCTCTTTCCTGTAATACACGAAGAAGTTTTCCTTGGGCTTGGTATGGGAGTTCTGATATTTCATCCAGAAAAAGAGTACCATGCTGGGCCATCTCGATTTTCCCTGGTTTGCCTTCCTTTTTCGCACCACTGAACGCTCCTGGCTCATATCCAAAAACTTCCGATTCAAATAATTCATCCGGGATAGCAGCACAATTCACCGCCACAAAAGGATTATTTTTTCTCGTGCTTAATCCGTGTATCGCTTGAGCAAACAATTCCTTCCCTGTTCCGCTTTCTCCCGTCAATAAAACAGTAGAATTACTTGTTGCGATACGGGCTGCCAACTCTTTAATCTCCTCAATCGCCGAACCTTCACCGATAATCTCTTCAAAACTATATCGATTCTGACCTGTTGACTTTTTCTTCCTTTTTGAGATATCCAGAGAATTCATAAACGAAGCCATTTCATAATGATCAACATCTTCTTGACGGACAATCACCCGATAAATCTTATGTTCTTTCATTTTCATTACTCTAATTAAACATGAATAGCCAAAAACGACTCCAAATAATACCTTCGCATGCTTACGGTAATGGGTTCCTTGGATAACTTCCTTTGCATAAGCTCCTAACCAATCTTTTTTATCAATCAGAAAATTTTCACAAAAATCCGAACTAATATCGATCAATAATCCGCCCTCATCAACTTCAATAAAGCCCCAGTCTTCGGTTTGGTCTATCAGATTAAGTTTCTTCATTTTGATCACCTATCCATTTTCTCATTGGATAAAACAAAAATGACAACTTGTCCTTTGATTACTTCATTACCAGCCTGATTGTAACAGGTAACCTTTTGGGTAACCCAGTTCCTCTTCAAATTTAAATCAATAATCTCCAACTCCACAGTAATAACGTCTCCTACATACACGGGATGACAAAAAACCAATTCCTTTTGTAGCAAAATACAGGCACTTCCAGGGAGTTTTTCACTAATGACTTGAGTAATTAACCCTTCTGTCAACAAGCCCGGCACAATTGGTTGACTATAGTAACTTTTCCATATATCTTCATTCAGTCCGTATACTGGGCTATAGTCTCTAGTTAATTCCTTGCAAAATCTTACGTCCTGTTCAGTAAATGTTCGCTGCAAACGCGCAATTTGTCCTGTAAACAACTCCGTAATTGTATAACTCACGGTTCATACCCTCCCTCGTTCATATATCCCGAATTTTTTTATATTAAAGGGATAAATGCTAGAATACACTCCCATGCAGAAAAGACATACCGGGTGTCTTCGGCAAAGATCTATTCGATTTCATTTTATATCGAACTGTCCAATGCATCTTTCAGGGCACTTATATTAACGGCCTGCTTTACCACGAACTATAATGATTCCGTACTTAAAGTCTAGTTCAAATGTAATTATTATGGGAGCGCATACATTTTTAGCTATCATACCTTGCTTGCCTGCAATTAAATATGTGTTCATTATTTGGTCTCCTCTATTTTAACTAATGTAAACTTACACAAAAGGCCATGAATCATGGTGATTTGCTGTCACCGAAATGACAACATAAGCACAAATTATTGATTGAATTTTGCGATAATTAATAACCGACTTCATTACTTCGTTTCGTAACCAATCACAGTTAAAATAGATTATCTTATAATAGTGGTGGTGCTTATGCTAAGCTATATAAAGCTAATATTGAATGACCTTTCATTTTGTATTTTATAACATCTTTAATATATCATATAACATACAAACAATACCTATCAAGACGCGGAGGGCTATATATATGGAAAAAAAAACTTTATCAATTCAAATTGGTCAACGATTACGTTTTTATCGCCAACAACGTCAATTATCCTTGGACGACCTTGCTGGACTGACTGGTGTTAGTAAACCTATGCTAGGGCAAATTGAACGGGGCAGCTCAAATCCAACTGTGGCTATACTGTGGAAAATAGCTGCTGGACTACAAATTCCATTCGGTTCATTTCTTGTAAGAAATCCTTCGATTAAAATTCTTCGAGAAGGGGAACAACCAAAGTTTCAAGAATATAACGATCTTTTTGAAGCGCATAATACATTTGCCTCACCAGGAGTGCCGTTTGAAACATATCGTATTCGCCTGCTACCAGGTTGTACACATTTGTCCTCTCCTATAGAAGGACTAAAATCAATAACAGTACATTCTGGCACTTTAACCATAGAAATAGGCGGGGAAAGTTGCACCTTACAGAAAGGAGATGCCATCTCTTTCTCTCCTGATACTAATCAGGTATATCAAAATCTAGGTGATGAAGTGTGTGAATGTAATCAGGTAGTCTTTTATACCATCCACTGAATAAAAAATAGAGTAACTTATATGTACATTGAAATAAATTTTGAGGATTGTGGGTGTAAACATATTGTGAATAGGAATACAATAGTATTTAGTTTTTACGAGAAATTATTAATGCAAGATCGCCTAACCCTTACTCCCACTTCCTTTGAAAAATCACCCTATTAACTCAACAATAATAATGTTATGTAAACTAATTTCATTGATAAAGAATCTAATCCAACTCTCTTTATCAATTTTTTATTATACAGCGAATCAATGTATATAAAAACTGGCATCATCAATGATCTCTATGTCTTTGTGACTTTTCAGCTCATCCATCAACTGGAAAAGAGCTCCATCCTTCTGTTTTGCTTCAATCATGCAATCCAGCTGTGGTAAGCTTCCCTTTATTTGTTGCAAAAATTCCATGAACATTCCAGTATCCACAAAATCAGCATGTGCTCGAAATTCTTTATCGGACCTTGGACTTGAAATATGCATTTTAGGAGGTAGCTTGGAATTACTCCAGGTATTCAATATTCGGTCCCAATGATCTTTCCAATCTTCATTTGGTAACTGATGTGCGAGGTGATGGTGATAATCAAACACCATTGGAATGCCTAATTTTTCACATAAATAAAGTGTTTCCGACAACGTATAGGTAGTATCATCATTCTCAAGAATGACCATTCTTTGAATCGATTCCGGAATCAAACCCCAATTATGGATAAACTGCTCTAATGCCTGTACATGCTCGCCATAACCGCCGCCAACATGCAAAACACAGCGGTGCTCGGGATCCACTCCTATTTTTTTTAATAAAGTAAAGTGCATCCTTAATGTTTTTAAGGATGTCTTCAGTATATCGATATTTGAGCTATTCAAGATGACAAAATGATCTGGGTGAAAATCTATTCTCATTTTTGGGTGATTCTTTATGAATGTTTTTAATTTAGCCAGTTCTTCTGAAATAGGATCTATGTAATCCCATTCTGGAATTTCTGGATGGTTGGCTAAAGGGATAAGTTTTGAAGAAAGCCTAAAGAACTGAATATCATTAGCTTCGTTATGAATCAGTAAACGCCAGCAATTATGAAGATTGGATATTGAAATGCGTTCAAGCTTCCTTATCGCTGCATCTTTGTCCTTAATTTTAGAAAACTGCGCAAAAGTCATCGTTTGGGATGGTGAACAGTTTGGCACATGATTACTCATGGCTACATAACCAAGGCGAATTAATGTCAAAGTGATAGCTCCTTTCCCGTTGAATGTTTAATGGAAGTATTCCCCTTTTTTACCAATATTATATATGTGAAAGATTCCATGACTACAAAAAAATGGCCTTTTCCGAATGAATACCGGGAAAAAACCATTTTTCTAAATTATTATTTTTTAGCTAGAATTTCATGAATTTTTTTTACTTACACTTCAGGGGTAGGAGTTGGTTTGGCATATCCGCTTTTATATTTTTCATCGACTTTATTCCGGATCTCTTTGACGCTCATGCCGTCATTCAAGTCCAATATGGATTGCGCAGCAATTTCTAAGCAAACTCCGCATCTTGTCCCGTGGTCATCCCAAACCACTTCACCATTTTTTTTATTCTCATGGATAAAACAATCGTAATTATTTTTATGGTTAGCTGACTCTCCGCAACCGCAGTAACAAGGTATTTTTTCTAGTAAATCTTTATTTTGTGCAACAGCTAAATAGATTGTCTTCATTTCCTCTGGTTTTTCAGTTAAGAAATCCGGTGCTATTTCCTTACTGCTGGTCTCCTCCTGAAGATCTCCGGATACCGAATGCTCTGAATGTCCTTCATGACTGCTTTCTTTTTGTACAACACTTTCCTCTTCACTTGAACAGCCTGAAAGTATTATTGAAGAACAGATTCCCAAAGTGACGGTCATTAATTTTAGCTTCATTTATACACTCCTTGATCTTTTTATACTCCCATTTTATGGCACGCAAGGTTTTTCTACAAGCATAAGTTTCCTTAATTATAAGGATTTAAAATGACAAGTTTTCATGACATATACTAAATGTATGTTTGGTACGACTTCGTGCATATTTATAGAGCATTAACCACACTTTAAGAAAAAAGAATGAGGTGATATTGTTGTGAGGATGCTACCATCATTGTTAATTTTGTTAGGCACGTATTTACTTATTATACTCCTCGACAACCTGCAGGGCTTGAATATATTGCACTCTTTCTATAGCATCAAACAATATTTGATAGTGGCTCGTGGTGAAGATTACTTTCTGCTAATTTCATTAACAATAATCTTTCTTTGTTTGATCGTATTCTCAAACAAAAAAAACCGGCAGCCTCCCTCTTCATGAAACTGCTGGTTTGAATTTTTGTTTAATATATGCAGTAAACAATAATAAAATGGGAATCCCGATGAGCAATGGTAGGTGCAAAAGGTAGGGGACGACTTTTAACCCTTCATCTATATGAGCCTGATAGCTAGGGGCAATCATTAGCGAAGAGAAGAAAATAGTACCGCCAACCAGATAAATGAATGCAGGGGAAGGTTTCATTTGAAATAAGTCCGCTGAGCCAATAATGGCACAAAAGAAAAAGATCGATATCTTAATGAAGCCTAAAATGATCATTAAAACTAGAATGAACGAATCCAGTCTTTCAATAAAATCAGCGATATTAATATAACTGACAGCTGTAAGAGCCGGGAAATTAGACCTTAATACCGCCTCTGGACCTAATACGGACAAAAGAACGATCGAATTAATGGTTAAAGAAACTCCACCTAGAATTATCGCCCAGAGACCAACTTTAACAGCAGAACCCTTATTATTCAAATACGGAAGGATCATCGTAAACGTAATCAATTCTCCAAAAGGTACAGTGATACCAGTAGGAATCAACTCTTTCCATACCATTCCCCAACCGTTGCCTAATACAGGCTGAAGGTTTTCCAATTTTGTATATCCTCCCAATACAAACATAATGTTCAGAATCAAAAGGCTTATGATAATAATGCCAAAGCATAAGCATGCAACGCGTGCAAATGCTTCCACTCCTAGATGAACTCCATAAATTAAAACAAGTATCATGCATATCCCCAGCGTTATAATGGAAGTACGCCTATAAGTTGAGCTAATTAATATTTCTTCAAAATCTCTTAACACTCTTGAAGCCAGATAAATAAAATAGATTATATAGCAAAAACTGAATACACCGCCGATATATTTACCCCAAATTTTCCGGACATAGCCGGTCATCGGTAAGTCAGGGTATTTATTAAATAATGAAAAATACACGAAATACAGTAAACACCCAAAAAGGGTTGATAAGAGATTCACAATCCAGACGTCCTGCTTGGCCCCCTTTCCTATATCAAGCAGTAAATTACTGCCAAACATAAAAATGACCATCATGCAAAATAACTGAAATCCATCAATTTTTATTTTAGGCAATTCTCCTCACCTCCTCATACATTTATTTCGGCTTATAAGGTTCCATTCGCATTCCAGAATTAATAATGTCTACGTTAACTTTCATCGATATTTCCGCTTCTGAAAATAGGTCATCCCAATTATTTTTATGCTTACGCCAATAATCCGGATTTGTTCGAGATAATGCATCCCCAAAACCGAAAATGTCCGACCTTTCTTTTTGAGTGATGCTAATCGTTTTTTTAATTTGTTTTTTTAAATCATTTTCCACTTTTTTTTCGAACTCTATTAACAATTTCGGATCGCTCAAATCGAGTTCACATGATGTTTGCATCATTTCTCCCATTACATTCAAATTACTTTGAATGACTGGTTTTTCATTTTTAATTTTGGTTTTCATTTTGCTTTTTGCTCTGATTACCGTAATCGTGGCACTTCCCTTCTCACTGCAAGGCATCACAACTTCTGTTCTTTTCAGTTCCGATGTGACAAACTGGACACCTCGGGCCGATTCACCATCAAGCCATTTAACCATTTTCCCTTTTCTAAATAGAGCCAATCCTTTTGCCTCTACATAAGCTGGTGCTGTCGTCTCAAAATTACTTATTTCCTTTGCCTTTTTTGAATCATTCCTTATACTGATTCCTGGCAGTGATACATCCTTCCCTTCACTCATAAGTGCTGAAATGACTTCATATAGTAACGCGTCATTAGTGGTTCCATAATCGTTTTGCTCACTTTTAGTCGTACTAATAATATTTTTACCTGGCGTGTTTTCAAGTGGTTCTATTACACCAAGCATATACTCGGCAGTTTTCCCGCGGGCAATATAAATCGGGACACTTACCCTTTGATTTTTACCTCTATCTACAGTATCAAATAATAAATCAAGTCCATTTCGCGCTAACTTTTCCCCTATAATGATCATCGATAGATGTGAAATATTGTTTTCTCTAGGAATAATGGCGGAAGCCTTTCCGAATGCCTCAACGAGCGTTTTAGCCGTTACCGTATAGTTGATGACAGCAAGGCCTTTATCGCCGGAAGTACTGGTTTGTGCTAGCCCGCTTGGATTAATGACTTGATAGGTTACCTTGTATGGATTGTCTGGATCATCGTTATGGTCTATTCCCATCGCTATAATGACCCCAAGCTCGTTCAATTCCCGATAATTTGAACAACCAGAAATCAATAAGCAAATGGCGGCGATCGATAAAAGTGAAATATTAATTTTCATTTTTAGTCCCCCGTTTCAGCCGAGTTTTATTTTCTTGATGTTTTTTTCAAAATTGATGGTAGAGGGAAACGAAAAAAACCATCTTTTTGCTCCTTGAAACGAAATGGAGCAAATGGGGCAAAATAGGGTACACCAAAAGACCTCAGGCTGCTCATATGAAGCCAGATACATAAAGTGAAAAGCAATATGCCATATAAGCCTATGAATGCTGAAATCAACATCATAAAAAATCGAATTCCGCGAGTCACATTGACTAGACTGGTATTCGGCAGTGTAAAACTGCTTATTGCAGAAATGGCTACAATGATAACCACTGCAGCTCCCACAAATCCCGCTTCAACAGCTGCCTGCCCTAGAATAAGTGCTCCTACAATGGATACGGCTGGCCCGATCGCCCTTGGCATTCGAATTCCTGCCTCCCGTAAAATCTCGAAGGCCATTTCCATTACCAGTATTTCGACAATTGCTGGAAATGGGACATTTTCCCTTTGAGCCATTAGACTAACGATTAAAGTTGTAGGGATAAGACCCTGGTGATGAGTAACTAGTGCCAAATAAATAGCGGATGCATACATCGACAGAAAAAAGGCTCCGAATCTTAATATTCTTAAAAAGGAGCCGATATATTGATTTTGATAATAGTCCTCCGGAGATTGAAAAAATTGCGAAAACAACGCTGGGACGATTAAAACAAAAGGAGTTCCTTGAATGATGATGGCGATTCGCCCTTCCAATAAATTCCCAACAACTGCATCAGGTCGTTCCGTATTCAAAAGAAGGGGAAAAATCGTCGATCCTTCATCCCTAATTAATTCCTCAATATAATTAGATTCAAGTACTCCATCAATATCAATGCATTGTACGCGTTTTTTGACTTCCTTCACAATACTCTCATCCGCAATTCCCTGAATGTACATGATTCCAATATCCGTTTGAGTGACACTTCCGACTTTCAAGCTTTCTAAGCGTACATCAGGATTTTGAACCCTAGCACGAATTAATGACGTATTGGTTCTTAAATTCTCAGTAAAACTATCTTTTGGTCCTCTAATGACAGTTTGGCTTGTAGGCTCGGTTATCGCACGGGATGGTTGACTTTTCGTACTGGCGATGAATGCTTTTGCACTGCCATTCAACAATACAACCGTATCTCCTGTCAAAACCGCTGATATGAATTCCTGCCAACTTTCTTTAACGGTTAATTGGGATACCGTTAGAATATGGCTAGTTCGTTCTTCTATCTCTGTAAATATTTGTTTATTTTCTTTAAACCAATCTATTAATGGTTCAATTATATTTTCATTAATGATGGTAGCATCAGCCAAACCATCAAGGTGGATTACAGCTGCACGTATCGATTTATCGTGTGGAGATTCAATCATTCGAACAGACAAATCTGAACTGTCCCCAAGCACGTTCTTCAATCTCTTTACATTTTCATTTACCTCGTAGGATAAGGTGCCATTGGTTGTAGATTTTTCTTTAGCTCTTTTAAGAGAACGTCCTATCCTCACTTTTCCGCCCCTTACTGATTAAGAAGTGTGTGTATATGTTCGTTTCACTTATGATTGACTTTATTATTTGTATCTTATATAAATATATGTAATAAAAGGCTAGTGAGAAAAATTTTGATAGCACTTTTCATTGAAAAAAGCCGATGTTCCTTATAAGGGAATCATCGGCTTTAATATTTTGGTGGGAATTATTCACCATCTCTCAAGTCAAAGTAATTTCTTCGCAGACGATTTTCGTCCGTTTCAATAATATTAACGAGCTACTTTATTTCTTACTTTTAGATAAGGCTAGCGGAATGGTTACAAGAGAAACTCCTGCTGCGATCCAAAACAAGCTGGTGTTTCGTTTTTTTTCGCTTCCGCTTTTACTGGGTATACTCGATCCGTATGATCTTCTGGAGGTCGGCCGTTCTATGTCCGCTGTTTCATTCGCTTTATGCAAATGCTGATTCTCTGGTAATTGAGTTGTTCTTTCCAAATCGCTTGTATCTTCTCCCATTCCTTTAAGAAAGGTCATCAGAAAAGTCATAGCTTGTTTGACTTCTTGGTCATTCAAGGAACGCAGCAATGATAGGTAGCTTGGCTTTTCCGGAATTTTATCAGACTCTGCCACACGGGCAATCCCTGAATTGACCTTGAGGATAAGCGGTTCAAGCTGCTGAACATTAAGTGTTCCTAACGTGCCAAGTATGAGAAGCAGATTTTTTAGCGTATTTGCCGTTTCTGGGGTGTCTGCTGTCTTGACAAGAATGTTCAGCACTTTGTCCCCTTCCTTCAACAAGCTGTTAACCATTGATAAAATCCCACGATCCTGCATACCCTTCATGACTTCAAACGTTTCTTTAATCACTTCTTTATTTTCCAAAAGGGTACGCTCGATATCCTCGAGTTCAATTCTTTTTCTTTCTTCATCGCTAATGGAGATTCGATTGATCACTTTTGTCGCTTTAGCCACGGTTCCTCTCCTCCTTTTTGATCTTCAAGAGGTCACCAGGGAATATATAATCTTCGCGAGCCCATTTTTTTTGTACTTGTACACCTATCTGCGGTTGTGGATTACCATTACGATGGTTGATACTCGGCAATGGATTGTCTCCTTTAACCCTGAGCACTTCCATTTTTACTTGAACTTCCTTATAGGCAGGAGTATCAGTATCTTTATCTGAATGGCTGCTTGTCAATTGGTTGATTGCCCCGTCACCTGAATCGTTCATTGGCAGATAAACTTCTTTACCTTTTACACGATCCGTAATCAGGCATTGCACTTTTGCATTTCCATATGGTGAAGTAAGCCGAACAAGAGTGCCATCCTCAAGCCCTCTATCTTTTGCCAATTCCCGGGATACCTCAAGGAAGACTTTTGGCGTTTTGGAAGTAATGCCTTTTGTTTTATAGGTCATGTTTCCTTCATGGAAATGTTCCAATAAACGGCCATTATTCACATGGATATCGAACTCATCCCCAAAGTCAATCGGTTTGGTCCATTCGACTGGAAATAACCTTGCTTTTCCATCAGGGAAAGGAAAAGCTTCCGTGAATAACAGTGGCGTATCTTTACCATCTGGCGTCACTGGCCATTGAAGACTGTTATAACCCTCCAAACGTTCATACCTTACTCCTGTATATAACGGTGATAGTTTAGCAGCTTCTTCCATAATTTCACTTGGATGCTCATAATTCCAGCCGGCTCCTAACGAATTAGCGACATTCATTATGATTTGCCAATCAGGCTTTGAGTCGCCAAGCGGTTCAAAGACTTGATAAAGACGTTGAATACGGCGTTCAGTATTCGTGAAAGTACCTTCTTTTTCAAAGCTTGGGCTTGCGGGAAGGACGACATCCGCGAATTCAGCCGTTCTTGATAAGAAGATATCTTGTACCACAAAGAAGTCCAGTTTTTCAAATGCTTTATGGACATGATTGATATTCGAATCGACCAGACCCATATCTTCACCCTTTAAGTACATTGCTTTGATGGTACCGGCATGTATCCCTTCGACCATTTCATGATTATTCAGGCCAGGGTTTTCTGGTATTTTTGCACCCCAGGTGTTTTCATATTTCAAGCGGACCTTTTCATCTGTTACTTTTTCATAACCTGGCAGGCGATCCGGCATACTGCCAAAATCGCTGGCTCCTTGAACATTATTATGGCCGCGTAATGGGTAAGTACCTGTTCCAGGTTTACCGTAGTTGCCTGTTATTAGCATTAGATTGGAAATTGCAGTACTTGTATCGCTTCCTCCTCCATGCTGGGTAACTCCCATGGCCCAAAGCGTTGCAACACTTTCCGCATCATGAATGGCCTCTGCCAACGTAATTAAATCTTCCTTAGCTATACCTGTTACTTTTTCTGCATATTCCATTGTGTAAGGTTCCAAAGTCTTGATGTATTCTTCCATTCCATTTACACGATTTTTGATGAAGTCTGTATCTGCCCATCCTTTGTCGACGATATATTTAGACACGGCCGACAGCCAAATGATATCCGTTCCCGGAGCAGGCTGGATGAAGAGGTCGGAGCGTTCAGCCATTTCATGCTTTCTGATGTCCGCCACTATCAGCTTCTGTTTACCTAGTTTATGGGAACGTTTGATTCTTGTAGCCAACACGGGGTGTGATTCGGATGTATTGGAGCCTATGATCAATACAAGTTCGGACTTTTCGATATCCTTTATGCCCCCTGTATCTCCGCCATATCCAACCGTTCTGAATAGTCCTAAAGTAGCCGGTGTCTGACAATACCGGGAACAGTTATCCACATTATTGGTGCCAATGATTCCCCTAGCCAGCTTTTGCATTAAATAGGACTCTTCATTGGTGCATTTGGAAGACGTTATGAAAGCCATCGAATCCGGACCGTGAAAATCTTTGATTTCAGTGAATTTACGGGAAATCAATTCAAGGGCTTCTTCCCATTCAGCTTCCCTGAACGCATCCCCTTCCCTAATTAATGGTTTTGTGAGTCTTTCTTCACTATTCACGAAATCCCATCCGAATTTCCCTTTTACACAAGTCGAAATTCCATTTGCAGGTGCCTCCACTTGCGGTTCGATTTTAAGGATTTTACGATCTTTGGTCCAAACGTCAAAGCTGCATCCTACCCCACAGTATGTACAAACCGTTTTTGTCTTCTTGATCCTTGCATCCCTCATGGCGGATTCCATATCTGAAATCGCTAAAATCGAACCATAACCCGTTTCAACATTTTTCGTGATTTCTATCATTGGTCGAAGTGTTTGTTTGGCAATGCCGGTTAAAAATCCGGCTTCCCCCTCCATTCCTTTTTCCATCATTGCATTACACGGACATACAGTTGAACAGTGTCCACATGACACACATGAAGATTCATTGATCGGAACATTATCATCCCAAATGACACGCGGGCGTTTTGCTTCCCAATCAATGGTCAATGTTTCGGTGACCTGTACATCTTGACACGCTTCAACACAACGGCCGCAAAGGATGCATTGATCCGGATCATATCGATAGAATGGATTCGACCGATCCACTTCATATGGTTTTTGATCAAAAGGAACACTTTGATGATTTACCTTCATTTCCTTAACCGTATTGTGTATTTCACAACCGCCATTATTATAATCGCAAACCGTACAATAAAGCTCATGGTTATACAATATCTTGTCCATCGCCATGACCTGTGCTTCTTTTACATCAGGTGCAACTGTATCAATTACATCACCATCGTTGATCTTAGTGGAACAAGACCTTACAAGTTCTCCATTAACGCTCACTAAACATGTATCACAGGTTTCGATAGGACCTAGGCTAGGATGGTAACAAACATTCGGGACTTCAATGGAGCTATCCGTCAGCATTTGTAATATTGTTTGATTACCTTCCAGACTGGTCTCTGCACCATTGATTTTTATATGCACTTTCTCTGGCAAACTAATCGCTCCCCTCTTACACAACGATAAAATTCATCATTTGGTATTTTCTACCCCCTCACATTTTTTCTCAAACTTGCGAAAGTAAATAATGGAAGGCTCTTATTAACCAATTTCATATCAGCAAATGAACAAAGTCGAAGTGAGACATAGTATTCACTCACTTCGACCTAATTGTCATTGGTAAGTGTTTGCTTTCAATACAAACGAACTTAAAGGGGCAACGGTTATCTGACTCCCTTTAATCCTTTCTATTTCTTCCAGTCCAGCCCGCTGACCATCCACTAAAACGGTCCAATTACCTTCGTGGGGAAGAGAAATCGTAATTGCGTCCCAATTTGCATTATGAATCACTGCAATTGTTGAATCTTCAGTTATTAAAGAGAATGCAACCACATTTGGCGGAGCATCAAAGAATTGTAAATGCTTTTCTATTTCTTCGGGTGTGCTTAACCTAAAAACAGAATGATTTTTCCTGAGCGAAATTAGCCCTTTCATATACTCCACTTCCCGATCGAACTCCGCTCTCCTTTTCCAATCCAATCGGTTAATCCAATCAGAAGATTGATAGCTATTTTCATCTCCATCCTTCGTGCGCATGAACTCTTGTCCAGCATGTACCATTGGAATTCCCTGTGACAGTAAGACAATTGCCGAAGCTAATTTATGCATCTGTTTCCGTTTTTCTTCCGTCGCATCTGGATTAGTGATGAGAAGCTTATCCCATAGTGTATAGTTATCATGTGCTTCAACATAATTGATCACTTGATCTGGTCTTTGATATGTTGCGATATCATCATCATATTTCAAACCACCAGCAATTCCTTTTTTTATAATATCTTCCATTCCTGGTTTTCCATTCACGAATCCTTTATCATGTTCATTCATTACAAACCCTTTTAAACCATCACGGATCGCATCATTAAAGTGAGCGATTCCAGGCATTTTAAAAGCATTCTTTTGATTTGCTTTCAGCTCTTGGGCCAAGCGGGTATCCATATCCCAGCCTTCACCCAAAACAATGAGGGTCGGATCAATTTCTGCCAGTGCCTTTTTCACTTCATTCATCGTTTCCACATCATGAATCCCCATTAAATCGAAACGGAAACCATCAAGGTTAAATTCCTTCGCCCAATAGGTTACGGATTCAACAATGAATTTGCGCATCATTTTACGTTCAGACGCGGTGTCATTTCCTACACCAGTTCCATTAGATAAGGAGCCGTCAGCGTTATAGCGAAAAAAGTAAGTGGGAACGAGTTTATGGAAGTTTGAGTGCTCCACAGAATAAACGTGATTATAGACAACATCCATGATTACTCGTAAACCGTGATCATGTAAACCTTGAATCATTTCCTTTAACTCACGAATCCTGACTTTTGGTTGATACGGATCAGACGAATAAGAGCCCTCGGGAGCGTTATAATTCTGTGGATCATATCCCCAGTTATATTGTGGTTCATTCAATTTCATTTCATTGACTGTGGCAAAGTCGAATATCGGGATAAACTGAACATGGGTAACGCCTAGATCTTTAATATGATCAAGACCCGTTTTCACTCCTTCTGGACCTTTGGTTCCGGCTTCAATCACTCCTAAGAATTTACCTTTATGATGGATTCCGCTTTCAGGATGAATAGATAAATCCCGTGTATGCAATTCATAAATGACTATGTCCTCAGCTTTTTCGAGAGGTGGTTTATCCCGTGTCCACCTTTCAGGGTTCGTATCTGTTATATCTATCACGACTCCTTTAATACCATTAACAGTAACTGCACGAACATATGGATCGACGGCTTCACTCCAGTTTTCTCCCACTCTCACTTTATATGTATAAATCAATCCATCCTGATCACCGTTCAACTCAATCGTCCAGGTACCTTTTTCCGAACGCACCATCGGAATCTCTATTCCATCTGAATCATCCCAATGTTTATAAGTAACTAGCTTAGCTTCAGATGCAAGTGGTGCCCATAACCGGAATGCCGTTTTATCTTTAAGATAGGAATTTCCTAAATCTTTGCCTTCATAGAAATATAGTTCATCCAATTCCGACGGGTTTACTGGATTAATATTTGCAATCGGCAGGGATTCCAACTGATTTTCCGTTTCATTACCCGTAGGTTTCCGATTATTTTTATTTTCCTCTTCAAAATAAGAAAGTGAATCTTTAATAGGTCATTCCTCCATTGAAATTCCCATTTTAGAACAGGAATTATTAATTTTTATAATCATGAGCGAATTTTCCCTTATGTTATCATTCCACAGGCATTACCCATCAAAACATCCGATTGGCAAATTATGTCGAAAATTCAGAAATCTATATTTTGAGCGAAAGCTGTAGGTCATATAGCTGAACCTTACCTATCCTTTTATGAAAACGAAGCCAAAAAAGATAAAAAAATGCCTCCATAACAGTTTTACGGTCTTGGAGGCATTTCTAGTACTCTTTATGGTGTTTTAATAATTTTCACAGAGTTATCTTCAACAATTGCAGTGAAGTTCTTAATTTCAGGCTGCTCAAAGATAAAGTCAGTGATGCCGTCTTCGAGCTGTTCTTGTAGAACACGGCGAAGCGGTCTCGCCCCGAAAGTTGGGTGATATCCGAGTTCAATTAGCCTTTGTTTCGCTTCATTAGTTACATCTAATGATAAACCATTTGCAGCAAGTGTTTCGTCAAGCTCGTGAATCATGATATCAACGATTTGCAGAAGATCTTCTTTCTTCAAAGCCGAGAATTCAATGATGCTATCGAACCGGTTCAGGAATTCCGGTTTGAAGAAGCTGCCTAAAGATTGTAGGATTGATGCTTCCTCCACAGCTGAACTTGTACCGAATCCCATTACTTTTTGTTTCTCACCGACTCCAGCATTACTCGTCATGATGATCACGGTATCTTTAAAAGTAACGGTCCGTCCTTGACTGTCGGTTAAGCGGCCATCTTCCATGATTTGCAGGAACATATGCATTACATCCGGATGTGCCTTTTCGATTTCATCCAATAAGATGATGCTGTAAGGCTTGCGGCGAACTTTTTCCGTCAATTGTCCAGCTTCCTCATGTCCTACATATCCAGGAGGAGAACCAATTAATTTAGAAACACTGTGTTTCTCCATGAATTCACTCATGTCAAGACGAATCATCGCTTCCTTGTCCCCGAATAACTCCTCAGCAAGAGTTTTTGCCAATTCGGTTTTACCAACTCCTGTCGGACCAACGAAAAGGAATGAACCGGTAGGACGGTTTTTTGATTTTAACCCGGCACGACTTCTTCTTACGGCCTTGGAAACCTTTTTGACAGCCTCCTCCTGCCCGATTACTTTTTTCATAAGCTCCGCTTGGAGGTGAACCATCCTTTCTTGCTCATCTTCTTGGAGCTTACCTACAGGTATACCAGTCTTTTGTTCGATGATATTTTGAATGTCTTCAACGGTAACGGTTGGCTTAATTGCATCTTCTCCAGCCTGCAATGACTTTTCCAGTTTTTCTTCTTCATCACGAAGAATAGCAGCTTTTTCATATGCTTCTTCTTTTAAGGCCATTTCTTTTTCTCTATAGATTTGAGCCAAACGTTCTTTCATGTTTTCTACTTGGCCGTCTTCGATGGTCAAGTTCAATTTTGAACCAGCTTCATCCATTAAGTCTATTGCCTTATCAGGCAGGAAGCGGTCTTGAATATAGCGGTTCGAAAGTTCAACAGCCGCTTTAAGGGCTTCCTCACTATATGTCACACCATGATAAGATTCGTAACTATCCTTTAATCCCCTTAAGATGACAAGTGCCTCAGCCGTTGTCGGCTCATTAACGTGTACAGGCTGGAAGCGCCTTTCAAGGGCACCATCTTTTTCAATTTTCCTATATTCTGATAAAGTGGTTGCTCCGACAAGCTGAAGTTCGCCGCGTGCAAGTGCAGGCTTCAGGATATTTCCTGCATCCATTGATCCTTCTGCCGAACCAGCTCCCACAAGTTGATGAATTTCATCGATGAATAGTATGACATTTTTTCTTTCCTGTAATTCGCTGATCAATTGCTTCATACGTTCTTCGAATTGCCCTCTAATTCCAGTATTCGACACAAGGGACGCTACATCAAGCATATATACAAGCTTATTACGTAATTTAACTGGCACTGAACCTTCAACAATCGCTAAAGCAAGACCTTCAGCAATGGCTGTTTTACCGACACCAGGTTCACCGATTAAAACTGGATTATTTTTATTGCGTCTATTTAAAACTTCAATGACGCGTTTAATTTCTTCACTTCGTCCGATAACCGGATCTATAAGCCCAGCTTTAGCAGCATCGGTCAAATTTCGGCCATACTCTTCAAGCAATCCTCCGTCATCACCATGTTCAGCTGAATCCGGTTTTGGTACACCATTATAATTAAATGGATTGAATGAATTTGGAGTTCCGTTAAATTGGAATTTCCCTATATCCATCCCGCCCATAGCTGCTCCAAGTTTGTTTCGCTCTTCCTTATAACAAGTGGAGCACAGTTTCACATCATGCTCCTGACCATTCATATTTAGGTGAACTTGAATATTAGCTTGGTTTACATGGCATTTTTCACAAAACATGTAGTACTCCTCCTTTAAAAAATTAAATTGAAAGTAAATCTTTGACCTTCTTTGACTTTCTGACTTTATTATACATTGACCTTCTTTGACTTTCAATAATTTTGTCTGGGAATTTTTTTGCAATAAAAAAGGAAATCCTTCGATTTGGTTTGCTTAGCATATTAAACTATCCATTTCCAGTCAAATAAAAAGATTCTATGTATGCCTCTTAGTATATTCAGTTAGTATTGATTACCCACTTCAGGACTCACCAATACCTTAAACTATTAACAAAACGCCAATTCTCTTGCCCATATGCCTCATCCACTCTTGTTTTTTAAAACAAAAAAAGACTTTATTTAGTCTCTTTAAGGTTTGTACAATTTTTAAACGTTGGATTTCCACTCCAGTCCAGGTACTCGCTTTCCGCGGGCGGTCGGGGAGCCTCCTCGGCGTCTTCGCACCTGTAGGGTCTCTCCTTGACGCGCTTTCACACAGGAGTCTCGCACCTTCCGTTCCAACCAACTTTATTAAAATTTAGTTAAAACCGCATTTGTCTAATAACTGACGGGGCTGACGGATGTCAGTCCTATTTGACTGTAGACAAACTCGATGAAAAATTGTCTACATTCTTTTTAGGATTTATTTAAGTTGATTATTTCCATTCAAGGCAACCGCCTTCTGCGGGCGGACCGCCCTCGGCGCCTTTCGCGCAGGAGTCTCTTACACCCTCTCCCATCAACTTTGTTTTAACTTTAAGATAGAACACTTTTGTCTACAGTCTTTTTGTTTTTAAGTAGTATTAATACTCGAGGTGATATCGATACTTTCTTAAAAGTCCCCTCGTTGTCTAACCCATGCCATGTTTTCCTCTATAGCTGCTTCAATTCCAATAAAAAATCAAAAAGGTTTCGGAATGAAGCCTTCCGAAACCTTTTTGTCTACAAATTGAAAGAGACTTCATTAAGTCTCTTAGCTTTTTTATATTAAGATTGATTTTCTTCTATTATATACGTTTCGCACCAATATATTTTGGCTTCCAATAGGTATTATTGGTTTTAGCGTATGACACTCCTTTAGATGATGAAGAGTGTATGAATTCATTGTTTCCTATGTATATAGCCACATGTGTAGGTTTTTTCGCTTTATTTGGTGCAAAAAACATTAAGTCACCTTTTTGCAGGCTTTTAACTTTCTTACCTTTTTTATATATGTCAGCAGCAGTTCTTGGTAAATTCTTACCAGCTTTTTGATATGAATACTTCACTAAACCGGAGCAATCAAAACCTGAAGAGGAAATGCCACCCATTTTATATTTTGTGCCTAATTCACTTTTAGCCACTTTAATCGCTTTTGTATGATATGAAGCAGCTTCCACTTGGTCTCCAGCAAAGGATGCGGTTACAAGCGTAATAGCCAATGACAATCCGACGACAATTTTCTTAAACAAATTATTTTACCCCCTGATGTGATTTGCTAAACCTAATATACTAGAAAAGGTATATCACTCGCATCACAGGATCTTTACAAATATGTTACATTTAGTAGATTTAGGAAGAATGACCATATAAAACATAGAAATAAGTCGAATCAAGTGTCCATTCAACTTATTGAAAAGCACCTTTAATAAAACTATCTTTTTCTTCAAAAAAACAGCGGTAAAAAACCACTATTAAAATTCTTTTGAGAAAAATGGAAGAAATAATTTCACCCCACGTTTATTAAAAGGTAAACATTTCAAATCTGCAATTAAATGACTTATGTATCCTAATGAACAAGTGTCGAAAATTCCGTCAATCCCCATAAAGGCTTCGAATTGAAAGGCAATGATACCAAAGAAAGCGATACCGGCAATCGAATGGGTATAACTTCTATGTGGTGTAAAGGATGCCAGGATAATATAGACGCCTAACAGCCACAACCAGCTTTCCTGCAAAGATAAACCGCCACCTAAAACCGCTAATCCAGACAGGGTCAGCATATGCCTTTGTCTAATGAATGATGAAATAATGATGATTCCGATTCCTGCTCCTACACCGATCCACTTTTCCGTATTTGTGCCTTCCAATAGACTATAAATGATCATTAATATCCCAATCGTTTGTGCTATCGTTCGGATAAACTTATGTGAAAAAGTAATCCTATTACTTAACTTCCCATCAATATCCATATCGGGCATAAGACCAGAAACACCCCCAATGCCAACCAAGAATAAAGTGGTGGTCGGATCTGTTTGAAGTGTGTTTGCCGTCAAGAATCCAACTGTGGCCCCTATAGCCATGTGTGCTGTACCGTTCACTGTCTCTCTCCTGTCCCTCAAAGAAGTAATTTGTTCCCAAGAAACGAATGTTTGTTCGAATCCCTACATTCTAACTATACAATATTTTGGGGGAAATTTCTTTAATTCTTGTAAAAAAGCCAGGATAACCAATAATTGGAGCAAAAAAATACTCTTAGTTATACATTAAAAACAATTCTTCTAAATTTCTATAATTGCTTTGTTTAGGTAATTTCCACACTTTAAATCCGCAAAATATTTTTCTCTAAATTGACGTTTTTCATGAAATTTTATCCATCATATGAATATACTAATCTATAAGGGGAGTGATTCAGATAGCTTTTTTAAATGCCTTCAATAATTTTAAAAAAGGGAAAAAGTCTAAGAAAATAAAGAACATGGATTTTCGGGAACAGCATGTAAATAAATCGTCTGAGCTCATTGGGAACAATGAAATTGTCCAGAATATAATTAACAATCACCTTTCCAAAAAAAATAACCACTTGTAGGGTGGTTTTTTTAATTATTATGGGAAATGGTTTCATTCTTTTCCAACTTCTCGCTCGCTTCGTAAATATAGTTATATTGTAAATAGTAATCGTAAATGACATTTTGCAGGATTTTAAGCAGGGATTTATCGAATGTATCGAATTCAGTTTGATAACTATTTAAGACAGTGACGAATTTCCCTTCCATGTTTTCGAAATAAAAGAGAAGGAAATTCTTGTAATATTCACTATCGCTGTTGCTTTTATTCGTAATGCACGGATCGCCGGTTTGAATGGACTTATCAAGCATCGCTTTGATGGATTTAGGCAGCTTTGCTTTTTTGAACTGGTTCAGGGTATAGATATCATAGGTAAAGGAAAGTCCTAATTGATTGGAATAAAAATCCACGGCACAGTCCAATGTATAGATTAATGGTGTTTTAAAGTCCTTGCTGTTGGCAATTTCCTCTGATATCTCCAATTGAAATTCCTCGGATGTTAAATACGCAGCGAATTTCATCTTTGAACTGCTCATGCTGAATACTTCATAAACGGCTGCATCTTGTTTTTCAATTTCAATTTCGATATTAAAAAATTTAAAGTGTTTTAAACGGTAAAAAGCAATCGGTGCCAATAGGAAAAGCAATATCCAAACTAGGTAAAGAAATAACGTGTTAAAGATGATTTGATAAAATTCAGACGTTACGATCGGTTCGATGATTAACGATATCAATGTATGTTCAAAGCCCTGAGAAACAGGTGGCGCAGGTACAACGGTTTCCTCTGGCTTTTTCAAAGTTTGGATACCTAAATGAGCCATCGCAACTAGTGTATAAACAAAAATTAAAATTGTTCCAATCACATAAAATTTTGGCATGAATCCAATAATCCTGTCGAAAACAGAAACCCGTTTATCTTTCTGCTCCTCTATAGCCAATGTGGTTGCTCCTTTTAAGATTATTAATATCAGGAAAAGTCTACAGGGACTTAAAAACTTCCTGGTGACTGCCTATTAAATTTATATGTTTGCTATTATGTTAAAATACGTAAAATTCGTTTAATCATTGACATATTCCAATTTACTTTCGACGTTTTCATTAAAATTAATAATATTTCGCCGTTAAAAATGCCCAACCTCTTCATTGAAAATGAAAGGTTGAGCAAATGTTTAGGGTTTTATTTAGGAATGCCCTTTATCGCAAATTCTTCGACCTTCCTTAAAAACAACTCCATGGCTTTTGATGCTTCGAAGTCCAACTTTTTCACGATCGAAAAAGGTCTTATAATGGGTTCATTTTTCAAATGAAAGGTTTTCAATTCATTGGACTTCAATTCTTTTTGTACAGTCAATCGGGATAGAAGGGCAATGCCAAGCCCAGCCATCACCGCTTCTTTCACTCCTTGAATACTGGTGAAAATAAAGGTTTTCTTTATGTTTAACTCCAGACTGCTTAGAAGTTTATCGGAATATGTACGGGTCCCCGATCCTTGCTCCCTAAGTACCCATGTTTGGTTTTGGAGCATATTGCCCTCGATGAGATCCATTTGTGAAAGTGGATGATCCGGGGGAACGACAACGATCATCTCGTCATTCATGAATGGCCTGACATCTATATCTTTATAATCCGTTTCACCTTCAATCAAGCCTATATCAAGCTTATTCGAACGTATTCCTTGAATGACATCATTTGAATTCGAGATGATGATTTGTATGTCCACCATCGGATATTGAGCCGCAAATTCTGCTAATACTTTTGGAAGGTAATATTCCCCTATCGTGAAGCTTGCTCCTATTTTCATCGTTCCGCTAACCACGTTATTAAATTCATTTATTTCTCTTTTTGCTGTCTCATAATGATTAAGCATTTGCTTTGCATGTCTATACAAAATTTTTCCCGGCTCTGTTATTTGAACTTGTTTGGGAGAACGATAAATTAATTTTGTTCCTAACTCATTTTCCAGATTCCTTATGTGAAGACTGACTCCTGGCTGCGACAGGTTCAGAATGTCCCCTGCCCTTGAAAAGTTTTTCTGTTCGATTACGGTTACGAATACTTTTAATGGATCCATGGTTACCTCCCTATTTACCTATGCCTTTCATTTTATCATAAGTAGAAGTAATCATTGAAATAGCAAAAATATATTTCACTTATTTTTAATTTAGCTTTAAAGTTAAGCCATCAACATAGATGGAGTGATCACACTGGAACAAACAAACGTTGAAACTAAAAAACTCGGTTTTACAAAAGGGATAGCATTGACTTTGCTAATTGCCCTTGCAGCAAAATACTTAGCAGAGCTTCCATTCCTTCATATAATGGGACAGTTAGTCATTGCGATACTGATTGGTGTTGTTTGGAAATCACTGATTGGCGTCCCAGCCTACGCCATTGCAGGGACAAATTATTCAAGTAAAGTCCTTTTGAGAGTGGGCATTATCTTATTGGGCATGCGCTTGAACCTAAAGGATATTTTTAATGCCGGTCCGAAAACATTTGCAGTTGGTGCCATTAGTCTGGTATTTGCTATATTAGTAGTTTATGGAATGACCCGCATATTTAAAGTCGAGAAAAAGCTAGGCATATTGACAGCTTGCGGAACGGGTATTTGCGGAGCTGCTGCCATCCTGGCAATTTCCTCCCAAATAAAAGCAAAGGAAAGAGATACAGCAATAGCTGTAGCGACGGTTGCTGTTTTAGGCACAACCTTCACTTTCGGATATACGATCCTATATCCATTATTGGAGTTATCCGATCAAGGATATGGTATTTTTTCAGGTGCGACACTTCATGAAATTGCTCATGTCATCGCTGCTGCAGCACCAGGGGGAAATGAGGCAGTCGACTTGGCAGTGGTGGTCAAATTGACAAGGGTGGCCCTGCTCATTCCCGTCGCCATTTTGATTGGGTTCATCATGAATTGGAAAGACCGATCAACAGTTACCGGAAAGAAATTTTCCTGGAAGTCCATTCAGATACCGTGGTTCATTTTTGGATTTTTATTAATGAGTGCCATTTACTCTACTGGTGCAGTTCCCGAACCTTTAGCTGATAAACTTGTTATGCTTTCCTATATCCTCATGGCTATGGCCATGGCAGGACTAGGATTGAATATTGACCTTGTAACTTTTAGAAAATATGGCGGTAAACCTTTTTTAGCTGGACTGATCGGCTCTATCTTATTGACATGCCTCGGGTATGTATTGGTGCAGGCATTCCATTTAAATTAACTTTTCAAAAAAACAAGCATCCCTTAATCGGCATGCTTGTTTTTTACTATTGGATGCGGAACATTGGCACCATAAAAAATTTCATCCATCTCCGTTTGAAGTCTTTCTATAATTTCTTGCCTTTCCTCTTTATTCAGCTTTTCCTCTGTATAACCGAATAAGTAATTATTAATATCGAACCTTTTCAGCTTACATTTTGTATGGAATATATTTTCCTGGTATACATTCACATCAATCATGTCATATAAACCCTTTACTTCATCAGGAATATAGTTTTGAATGGAATTAATATCATGGTCAATGAACAATTTTTGCCCATCTTTATCTCGTGTAAAGCCCCTCACTCGGTAATCGATCGTGATAATGTCGGTATCGAAGGAATGAATGAGATAATTAAGGGCTTTAAGTGGTGATATTTCCCCACAAGTAGAGACATCGATATCGGCTCTGAATGTGCTAATGCCTTCATTTGGATGGTATTCAGGGTATGTATGTACGGTAATATGGCTTTTATCCAGTTGCATGACCACATTATCAGGTAAAGGCCCTGGTGATTCCTCATAAGTCCCCATAGGTACCTCGACGACAGGACCTTCTGAAACAAGAATGGTTACACTGGCGCCTTGAGGGACATAATCCTGTTTGGCCGTATTTAAAACATGTGCCCCTATTAAATCAGAAACGTTGTGCAAGATCTTCGAAAGCCGCTCTGCATTATATTGTTCATCGATATAATCCAGGTAGGCCTCCCTCTCTTCCCTGGTTTTTGTGTAACAAATATCATACATATTAAAGCTTAAAGATTTCGTAAGATTATTAAAGCCATGAAGTTCAATACGCTGCTCTGGTGTAAGTTTCATGATTGATTCCCCTTATATTTTTTTAGGACTATCCTTATAGTTACCCTTTTTCTGAAATAAAAAACTAAGTCTGCGAGCCTAAGCTTCTGCCTTTTTATCGATAAGCCAAGAAAAAGCCATTGCATTAACATGCAACGGCTTTTTTATTATCCTGATTTGTTCTATGCAGTATGAATTTTTTTCTTTTTTATCGGTGAAAGAATTCGTTCCAGCCATCCGAGTACAAGATCTGAAAGAATGGCCATCAATGCCGTCGGGATTGCTCCTGCAAGTATGATTGCCGTTCCATTTGAGGCATTCGTTCCCCTGACAATGATATCCCCCAGTCCGCCTGCCCCTACGAATGTACCGACAGCAGTTACTCCAATTGCAACGACAAGCGCTGTACGTAAGCCAGCCATGATGACAGACAGAGATAATGGCAGTTCGACCATTCTAAGTAACTGCAGCTTCGTCATCCCCATTGCCTTTCCAGATTCCAAATAAGCATGATCTATACTTGTAATACCGACATAAGTGTTCCTCAGGATCGGCAGTAAGGAATATAAAAACAATGATAAGATTACTGTGTTTGTTCCTAACCCCATTACTAGCATCAAGAGTGCGAGCATAGCCAATGCTGGTGTGGTTTGTATGACATTCGTTATCGAAAATACCCAATTACTCAATTTCTTATGTTTTGCAATGAAAATGCCTATCGGGATGGCTACAATTGCTGCAAATAAAACCCCATAAGCTGACATTAAAAAATGGCGATAAAATTCAGTAAGTACATACATCCAATTCTGTGTATAATAAGTTCCCAGCTGTTGCAAGGTTTCCATAAGTTTGCACCTCCCATTTATTCAAAATATTTATGTGCTTTAAGGAATTCTGAAGCTACGACCGATGGCTCCTTCAAGTTCCCATCAACTTCATAGTTCAGTTCCTGCATGGTTTCAGTAGTGATTTCGCCAATTAACTTATTAAGTTCATCTTCAATTTCAGGATATCGCTCCAATAATTCTTCGGTAACGACCGGTGAACAGTCATATGGTGGAAAATATTTTTTATCATCTTCTAAAAGCTTCAAATCATTAACCTTAATCCGTCCATCTGATGAGTATGCAAGAACAATATCCATCTGTCCATTTTTGACTGCATCGTATACCAGGCCAATCTGCATCGGATAAGTTTCTCCAAATTCCAATCCATATGTATCGACGAACCCTCTATAACCATCCCCTTTTCTTTTCAGCCAAGCACTATCTACACCTAACCTTAAATTATCTGCATCCTTTTCTAGGTCAGATATTTTCTGATACCCTTTTTCCTCAGCCAATTCATTTGAAATCGTAAAGGCATACGTGTTATCGAACCCATAGGAATCAAAAAATTTGAACCCATATTGTTCTTTGAATTCCCTTTGAACAATTTCCAACGCCTTTACTGGATCCTTTTCGATTTCCTGTCCCAGGACACTCGTTAAATCCGTCCCTGTATATCGAGTTGCTGCTATGTCTATATCACCGGTCTCCATCGCTTTTTGCTGAACGAAATTGGAACCTAGATTTTTGATGATTTTCGTATCAAGTTCCGTATTCCTTTCAAGGAGTTGAGCAATCATGTTCGCAAGTATTTCGGATTCGGTCATGCTTTGGGCACCGATCTTTACAGTAGTTTCAGAAGATGACCCTAAACCAGGCAAAGAACAGCCGGTGATCATTAATGAACAAACTAAAAGGGCCATTAAAATTGTACGTCTCATTTTTTTATACATGGTAATCCTCCTCAAGCAACTTCCTTCATACCTTTCAATCCTTTTGGAACGACTTTTCGTTCAATGATCGAGAATACATAATCCACAAGGATAGCCATGATGATTACCGGAACTGCACCTGCGATGATATATTCTGTTTGGTATAAATTCAAACCGATAAAAATGTAATCTCCAAGTCCTCCGCCTCCAATAAAGGAAGCCAAGGTGGCCCACCCGATCAAATAGACGGAAGCCGTACGGATACCAGCCATAATGACTGAAAGTGCCAGCGGAAATTCTACCAGACGAATCCTCTCCCAGCTTGTCATCCCGATGCCGCGGCCGGATTCAAGTAGATTTTCATTCACGCCTTTAATGCCTGTATATGTATTCCTGAGTATGGGTAAAACAGAGTAGAAAAATAACGCAATGATTGCGGGAGTTTTCCCAACACCGAGGAAAGGAATGAAAAAGGCCAGGACTGCAAGGCTCGGCAGTGTCTGCATTATGTTTGCAATTCCGATTATTATCGAAGCGCTCCTTTTCATTCGGGTCAACATAATTCCTAGTGGCACGGCAACTATTATTCCGAGGAAAACAGCGATCATGGATATATATAAGTGCTCCCAAGCCTTATAAATCAATTCTTGCCAGTTCGTTTGTAAAAAATTGAGCAAAGCTTCCATCTGATTCACCTCCTAAAACATTTCTGCCATTTCTGCCATTTGATTTTCTTCCTCTCCCCAGATGCTGTCATATACGATGTCGACCAATGTTGCCCTAGTGACAATTCCGACCAAATGTTTATTCTGGTCAACCACCGGCACATATTTGAACCCTCGCTTTAAAATCTTCTGAACGGAATCACGAATTAAAGTATCCTGTTTGACTGAGTAGACTTCAGTATTGATGACTTCACTGATAAATTTAGCTTTTTTTCGATATTCACTGATCGTTTCAACATCAACGAACCCTTTCAAAATATTTTGCTCATTAACCACAAGTAAAGAATCGACCCTTTTATCTCGCATTATTGTAATTGCATCGGTAAGGGATTTTTCTTCTGTAATGGATATTGGATTTCGACTCATGATTTGTTCGACCAACTCAACATTCGGTCTTGTTTGAAGCAAACGATCTTTTCCGATAAATTCTTCCACGAACTCATTGGCTGGGTTTCTGAGGATTTCATCCGGTGTTCCCACTTGGACGATTTCACCAGCCTTTAAGATGACGATCCGGTCGGCTAGCTTAATGGCTTCATCCATATCATGGGTAACAAAAACAATCGTTTTATCAAGTGTGCGCTGCAAATTTTTAAATTCCTCCTGAAGGGCATCGCGGGTGATTGGATCTAAAGCGCCAAAAGGTTCATCCATTAAAATGAGTGGAGGATTGGAAGCAAGTGCTCTGAGAACGCCTATCCTTTGTTGCTGCCCGCCGCTCAATTCATAAGGATACCTTTCCAGGTATTCAGGCCCCATATCGACAAGCTTAAGCAATTCCAGTGCGCGTTCCTTTTTCTTCTGTTCATTCCATTTTAGAAGTTTTGGAACGAGGGTGATATTTTCAAGAATCGTCATGTGAGGGAAAAGTCCGATTTGCTGGATAACGTACCCAATCTGTCTTCTTAGCTCGACTGGATCTTTATCCATGATATTTTCACCATTAATAAGTATTTTGCCTTCCGATGGTTCGATAAGGCGGTTAATCATTTTCATTGTCGTTGTCTTACCACATCCACTCGGACCAATGAAGCAAATGAACTCCCCTTTTTTAATATCCAAAGATATATTCTTTACAGCTTTCTTTCCTCCCTTATAGATTTTCGATACATTTTCGATTTTTAACATAACAAGCACCTCCATCATTCGCATACAATTACAAATTTTACAAATATATTAATTTTTCATATGCACAGTCTCTTGTACCCATTAGATAAGCTGTATAAACCTTTTGATTTAAAAAACTAGTCATATGTAATTATATTGAAAAAATGTCATAAAAAAACTACCTCATATTAATTGAGGCAGTTGATTGATTTAAAGTATTAATAATGAATTAAAACCCGATATTTTTAGCAATCAGAATTTTTACGGTTTCATCTGTCCCTGTAAAGAATTTTGAAAAAGGAATGTCCCGGTGACGCCGGGTAATATTATCGTCTTCCATATGTCCGTATCCATCATGTAAAAGCATGCACTTTTCAGATATTCGCTTAGACATCTCTGTTATCCAATATTTAGCCATCGATACTTCAGTTATGATATTCTCCCCAGTCATATGTTTACAGATCACCCCATCAACAAACGTCCTTCCCAGTTGAATATCGGTCGCTATTTCAGCAATGGTAAACTGTGCATTTTTAAATTTACTTATTTTCTTTTCAAATGCTTTTTGTCCCTTTATAAAATTCATCGTTAAGTGAAGCATGTCCTTCGCTGCTATTAAAGACCCAATCGCACACATTAGTTTTTCCTGTTGCAGTTTTTGCATGATATATGAAAGACCCTTCCCTTCCTCACCAAGGAGGTTGCCAACAGGTACTAAAGCATCATCGAAAAATAGCTCGGCTATGCCTGAACTTCCCTGTCCTGCATTACCAAGCTTTCTTCCTCGCGAAAATCCTGGCGTATCTTTATCAATGAGCAGCAAACTGATTCCGTCCTGAGAAGGAACAGCATTAAGATCAGTTTTGCATGCTACTATCATGAAATCAGCTGTAAAGCCATTTATGACAAACGTTTTAGCTCCATTAACATTATAATATCCATCTTTCTTGATGGCAGTGGTTTGAATATCCGCTATTTCCGAACCCATTCCCGGCTCTGTGAACGCAAAGGCGGAAATCATTTCTCCTGTAAAGAACTTTGGTAAATACCTTTGTTGTTGATCTATTGTTCCGAATGTAGCTATATAAGGGGCTACAACATCCGAATGAATGGATATTCCACCTAAAGCTGAACCAACCATTTCCAATTCCTCTGCCAGCACAACTGAATATCCAAAGTCCGCTCCCATTCCACCGAATTCCACATCAAGCCAGGGACATAAAAATCCATTATCTCCAATCTTTTTCCAAAAGGAGCGAGGTATCCCCCCCTCTTTTTCCCACTGATCATAAAAGGGGACAGCCTCCTTTGCGAGAAATTCACGAATTGATTGTTTAAATAATAAGTGTTCTTCCGTTAGGAAGGAACGGGAATCATCTTTATTGATTGCCAGCGTGCTAACCATAGGTTAACCTCCATTCGCTAATGGTTTTATTAAATACATCAATGTCAAAATAACTTATAATCCCTTCCATGAAAATATGTTAAACGCCTTGATGTAAGCGATTACAATAATTAAACATCAAACAGTAAAAATGTTCCTCAATATTCATGTTCAACAAAAGTATTGAATTCCCTTTAACAAATCTATTTTTTACCATTTTAATTATGTATTACTTAACTGCTTTTGAATATGGGTTTGCCATATATTCTATCGAGTTTATTTTTGGAATATTGTCGGGATTACAATAAAACGACTTCTTTTGTAAAAATCAATTATCCCTTTTTTTCGTCAAAATGTTCGTTTTAATTAACTCAATATGGAGGTTAGCAGAATAAGAAACAGTTATATAACAACGTTTATGGTATAATTAACAGAGAAAACGTTTACAAAGAAAGAGAAACTAATTGTTCGGAAAATTCATTCTTCTAGGAGTCGATGAAAGTTGACAGTTAAAGAACAAACCATCTTTAATCATATTGGAAATAAAATTATAACAGAAGATCGAGAAATTAACGTAATTGCTAGATTAGAAGAACCTTTAATTGTAGTTTTAGGAAATGTTTTAAGTGACGATGAATGTGACGAACTTATTAGATTGTCAAAAGACAAAATGCACCGTTCCAAAATTGGAGTTACACACGAGGTAAATGAAATAAGAACAAGCAGTAGCATGTTTTTTCAAGAAAAAGAATATGACGTCATAACTAAAATTGAAAAAAGAATATCATCCATCATGAGTATCCCCATTGAACATGGAGATGGTATTCAAATTCTTAAATATACTCCTGGTCAAGAATATAAAGCTCATTTTGATTTTTTCACATCTACAAGTCTGGCAGCAAAAAATAATAGAATTAGCACAATCATCATGTATTTAAATGATGTGGAGCATGGAGGGGAAACTTTTTTTCCTAAACTGAATTTTTCAGTGTCACCGCGAAAAGGAATGGCTGTGTATTTCGAATATTTCTATAACGATAAAAACCTAAACGAACTAACTTTACACAGTGGAGCGCCAGTTATCACTGGTGAAAAATGGGTTGCAACACAATGGATGAGGCGACAAAAAAAATAGTCTGCAGCTTGATAATGTAAACGCTGGACTATAAATACCTCAATTTTAGGTGCCAAATGATCTAAGGCACCTATTTGTTCATTTGGAAACTGTTTACTTAAAATGACCAAACGAATTGAATCAAAAAAATAATGTTCCCTTGAACTTCATAGCTTTCTTGATCCTAAACAATTGATTCGTTTCAAAACATACTTTTTCCCTGGAATTCTCGTTAAGTTTGATTTAATTATACTTTTTTAAAAACGCTCTCATTTACCTTTGTTGCTCTTTCTAAAATTATCGTAATCAGTCTTAATGTAATGAAATACCTTCGCGTTGCCATTATGGTCAGGATGAGTTATTTTTAATAACCCTTTATATTCTGCTAACACTTCTTTATTGCTCGCCATTTTAGAAAGCCCTAATTTTTTACTAAAATCATTTGATTGAGCAGTGGAATCAATATTGTAATTATTTCTTATGTTTTCTTTTAATTTTATCAATTCATTACGTAATTCAATATTTTCTTTTAATAAATCCTTTGTTTCATTTTGTAATTCACTTTTCTCATTCTTTAGTATGGCAACTTCCTTTTTGAACATATCCCTTTGCTGAATCAATATTCTTTTTGCAGTTTCATGAAGTTCTTCGATTCCTTCTATATGCTTATCTTGAGTTTGTATTTTCAATTTTAATCGATGTATGATTTCGTCCTTATTTTGATCTATGAAATCATTTATGGCCAGCTTTGAAGCAGTTTCATCGCTTATGTATCCAGTGTTCCTCTTTCCGTTTCCCGCATTTTTAATTTTACCTTCACGAAGCCAGCGCCTAACAGTTTGTATGCTATTACTTTCTTTTATTCCTGCATCTTTTAACATTTCAAATGCTTGATCTGTGTCATCCAATATGTATCCAGTTTCTCTAATCCCGTTTCCTCCCTCATATTTAATCTTACCTTCACGGAGCCAGCGTCTAACAGTTTGTATACTGCTGCTTTCTGTTACTCCTGCGTCCTTTAACAGGTCGAAAGCTTGATCTGTGTTCACGTTGTTCCCCCTTCCCCCTTATTACGCAACGTAATATTACTTCGATTGATATTAGCCTATTAAAAGGAATATATTTTGCAAACAATGCGGCTAATTAATATGCCAATGTTTTAAATGATAGCATAGCCATTTTCTAAACAAAGAACAAACAGATGAAGAATATATGACGAATATCACAGAGAGATAACGATAAGGTATCAAACTTAAAAGTGGGGCCAGAAAATGGCCCGTAAAATTGTAGATAAAGGGAAAATGACAGCAAGACCCCGTATGGCAGTGAAGAAAGCACGTGAATTGACCCGGAGGAAAAGTGTTTTATTTTTGAATCTTTCTGAAGGGGCGGAATGAACTTAGACAGCATAGAAAAGCGATAGGTATCATACCTATAATTCCATAAGGAGTACCGCAAGCAACACGTGGATACAATGTTAAGGATATGCCAATATTAAAAAGCCCAATCTCTCAGTGATATATAATTGAGAAATTGGGTTTGCAACTAAGTCACCAAAGCAGCTGCTATTAGTTAACTAGAGATTATTGTTTACCCTCTGTATACACTTGAAAGGTTACACCGAATTTGTCTGTTACAATTCCATATGCAGGGCTGAAAAAAGCTTCCTGCAGCGGCATTGTCACTTCTCCGCCTTGAGACAATGTTTCAAAGATTCTTTTTGATTTTTCAATATCGTTTATTGAAATACAGATCGTGACTTGATCTCCAGAGTGACTAGGTTGACCTGGAAACGTATCGGAAAACATGAGATCCGTTTCCCCAACCCTTAACATTGCGTGTGCCACAAGATTTTTTGCTTCTTCTGGCAAAGGAAATTCCGGGTTTTCAGGCATTTCTCCAAAAGTTTGATTAAAAAGGACTTTCGCATCAAGTGCTTTTTCGTAAAATTGAATCGCTTCTTTTGCATTTCCGTTCATCATTAAATAGGGGGACAGTCGCATGGTCATAAATAGCTCCTTTTGTTCTAATTTTTGTTAGAAAGCATGAGTAACTTCCAAGCCTCTTTTTGAAGTTGTGGACAATAACCATTATTACCCATGACTGTATTTTATAACTAAGAACGTGTGTTCGTCAACGAAAATCACTTGAATACTAACAATTTTTCAGGTGACAGACTGGTTTAAATAAAATATTAAATGATTATCCCACTAGCTTAAAGTGTTTGTTTTGTTCATGACCACATTGTTACAAAAACTGAACCATTCACCTTGGAATTTTCTTCGATTAAACACCAACAGATGCTTTTGCATTAAAATAATCTATTTTTTGTTTGTTATTCATAAAAGCTATAGAAGCAGGAGAAACCACGGTCCTTATCAAGCCTAATGATCATAACACCCAATTACGTTTAATATGGAAGTTCTTGAATCTCATTGCTGGACTAATAGAAAAATCCTTCAGTGTTTCTCTTTTAGCCTTACTTAACTAAAAAAGGAACCTGATGGATTGCATAGACCAATCAATTCTTTTTCTTCCGCAGCCGATTCGTCTTAAAATTCCCCGCCCGGTACATGGTAGATTTTCTCTCCTGCACTTTGCCTACCATATGCAGAGTACCGATAAAAAAATGTAGCGAACAAAAAGTAGCCCCGAAATACACCACTTATGTAGTATATTTGGGGCTACTTGACGTTTACTTAAATACTGAGTAGTCAGTCTATATTCGGACTATCAGTTCTTTTCATTCCTGAATTTTTGAAAGTTTGTCTAGTCTTTTATCTTTTGTAGCTTAGAATCATGCTAATTTGCCCCTGGTTGATTAATGGCTCTCAGACTAAATTTGTATCCCACTATTATATAAGTTACCCATCTCATTTAAATTCTCACGTTCTAAAAAAGATGGAAAATAGCTATAGAATGTTGATATAAGAGGTAATTAATCTTGAAAAAATAAGATATTTATTGTTTGTAGTACAGATTTAACTATATAACCGAAAAAAATTAACTTTTTCTTCTAAAAATAATAGAAGAATTATAACCAATCTCACTTCCCATTTAACTATAAGTATTAAATTATTTCATGTACAATTCCTAAACTCAAACCTTCGTCATTTGCAAACATGTACCATTCTTCATCTTCCTTTTCAGCATACAATTCTTCTGAAATGTTGGTATTTTCCACAACAAACTTCTTAATACGATTATCTAAACGGTCATAGAAATTCATTGTATTTTTAGCCTTCTTAGAAGTTGATTGAACAGACATACTTCCATCATGAATAAGAATTATTGTATTGGGATATGCTTTTCTATAATGTCCACTAATCAACAGTAACGCACCCATAGAAACACAAGATCCTACACCAATGGTTTCAACTTTCGTTTTACTTGATTTAATTGCATCAATGGCAGAAAAACCAGCCACTACATCTCCACCATCAGATGTTACATAAATTTGTATTGTCTTTCTTTTATCTATTGGAATATTTAACTCTTCATCTTCTCGATTCCATTCTTGAATCCAATAAACAATTTTATTTACAATGGTTGTATCCACATCATAATTATAATAAATTTTCCGTTCTTTCAGTCCAAGGTAAAACTGATACTCCTCAAGAGAATCAGGTAAATTCCCTATTATTTCCAAATATTCATTATTGAATTCAACTTTTTTCATTATAAATCCTCCTTAATAATATGCTGTGTTATAGGAAGAAAAAGTGTAATACACAATCATATCTATTTATTAATTTATTCAGCAAGTACAATCTTCGCAACAGCATTCATCATCATTTTAAAGTCCATTATTTTTTAGAACATAGAAAAGTGAAATGAGAATGTAGAACCTTTTACAAAGGGAAAAACACAATAGCCCAATTTTGAAATTCCAAACCATTAAACCCTGACTCGATTTTCTTTATTGATTATTTGCATACAATAGTAGAAAAAATCAAAGGTTCTGGTGCATTTCAACAGAACATCGCTCCATCAAAAAAAAGGACCTAATCGATTAGGTCCTTTTTGACTTTAGTCTATTCGTTTCAATTTGGTGAGCTATAAACTTAACACTGTGATATTGTTTATTTTTATTAACTTGCTTTCATTTCTGAATCTTGTCCTCTTTTAAGATTAGGTAACTTAGAATCTATCGATAGGAATCGACTTCCATTTAAAACTAGATGAAGTGCAATAATCATAAGAACGAGATCCAGTTCGTACCCTGAAGCTTCTCCATTCCCCATAAAACCTGCAGGGAATTTCACATAAACAATTGCACCAGCCATGATGAATACAAGGAGGGCAGATATTATTCTTGTTCCAAGACCTAATATTAAAGCAATTCCTCCAAACAATTCAATAACACCGACTACATAGGCCATAAATCCCGGTATGCCTATACTTTGAAACCATCCTGATGTGTTCTCCAACCCGCCTTGGAATTTTGACAATCCATGTAGCAAAAATGAAATTCCCAACATAACTCTTAATAAAAAGGTACCGATCTCTTGTTTATTCATGTCACATCTCCTTTTTTTATTTTACACTACAAAGTGTAGTGCAATGTGGTAAAAAAATCAAGTGAAAGTCATCAGACAATCACTATAGTCATTCCCAAAAGTATAAGCAAAACATAAATAGAAACAAAAATCGTAGTAGTTTCAGCCCTCAAAGGAATTTTTTTATGGGGATCGATTAATTGCTGAAGTCTATAGTTAACTGATTCATTGGAGAAGTGGACAAGGACGGGCGAGGATTTATCAGTGTAACCATGTTTAATTAACTTCAACAAAGCAGTACTTATGCCTAATTCAGTCCCCATTTTATTTATCGCATTTTCATCGGCTGATAATTCACTTATTATTTTGTAATTTTTATGACACCATTTTGTAAGTGGGACAAACCATAAAGCATCTGATATCAACTGTAAAATAAATATTACCAGCGGATGATATTTTTTTTGGTGAAAGGCTTCATGCTCTACTACCGCTTCTAGCTCATCCTGGTCCAATAATTTAATTAAACCAGAACTAAACACAATGAATGGCCGACAAAAACCAAGCGTAAACGCAAGAGGCTGATCAGCATTCACAACTAAGATATCATTGTTGACCCGGTTGAATGTTTCATTTATAAACCTTGTCTTTTCAAAATTTTTGGAAAGAAAAAGCTTTTGTTTAAACCTTCTGGATAAGAAATATTGCTCTGCAATTTTGAAAAGGGTGCTCAATATGCTATAGGATATTATTATACTGAGCAGGGTGACGACTACAAAATAGTATACTGAATCTTCCTTGAATAGACTAAAGCAAAATTTAAAAAAGTTGGCTTTAATATTCACACCAAAAAAGATATGTACCAAAAACGCTCCCATTTGGCACCATACTACACAGGCAATTAAAAGACTCAGGCTTATCACAAAATAAGACTTACTCTTCCACATTATAATTTATCCTTTTTTAACGATTGAATTTTTTGTTCCAATTTTTCAATTAAACCTTGGTCAGCATCTTTCATGGCATCCAGCATATGGCTTATGACCGCTCCACCAAATTCATCCAGCAAATTCTCAGTCAGTTTCTTTGACTGCTCTTCTAAAAACTCCGCTTTGGATTGAACTGGGCGAAATAATGAGAGCCTTCCTTCAGACCTCTTTTCAAGAATGCCTTTTTCGACTAAACGATTCATGACGGTCATTACCGTGTTGAAATTGATAGGTTTGTCAAGTTCCAATGATTGCTGAACCGCTTTGATGCTCTGTTCATCTTTATCCCATAAATATTCCATGATATTTGCTTCCAATGGACCAAAGAAACGATTCAGTCCAACTTCATCATATTTAAAATTTTTAATATTCATCCTTTACCACCTCCCACTACAAATTGTAGTGGATATCACTGTTACAATCAAGTTTCATCTGGAATTTGAACGTTTATAAATAAAAACAGTAGGCAAACTGGTTTTTCTTCGAGTTTGACTACAGTCTGAAACGAGCCTTTTACAGGCATGTTTCAATAATTAATAGTAATCCTTTGTCCTCCATTTCCTCAAATTTTTTGACCTTGCTGTTTCTTCTGGTTAACCACCTCTATTACACTCCACTACCTTCTGTAGCAATGTTCTTCCGTTCGTTTTTCCTTTTTAGCGTTTTAGATTAAAAAACGAGCCTTTTGCAGGCTCGTTTCACTAGTTAAACCTTTGTGCAAGTTTCTCTATTTCATGAGAATTATAAAAATGATATCCTTTTGCCGTCGTTTGGGCTGCAGCGTACATTGCAGCAGTTACTTTGTTTGCTTCTATTGCACGATATGGACGTAAAGGGCCTACAAAGAAAAATTTCACAAATGTACTTAGCAACCCAGAAATCTTTTCACCTGCCCTGAATTCCTCACGTTCTCCTAGAAGTAAGGAAGGGCGGAATATATGTACAGTATTCATTTCCAAGCGTTGTAGTGTTCCTTCAACATCTCCCTTAACACGACTGTAAAAAAACTTTGATTTGGAATTGGCTCCCATGGCCGTAATGACTAGTAATTTTTCAACATTCGATGTCTTTGCCATTTTAGCTGCTTCGATTATATAGTCATAATCGACTTTACGAAAAGCTTCCTTCGATTTAGCCTTTTTGATCGTTGTACCCAAACAAATGAAAACATCGGTGACGTTGAATAAATAGGCATACTGGGACAAATTATCGAAATCCACAACATGTCCTGTGCACTTGGGCTCCGTGAATTTCATTTCCCTTCTTGTCAGCAAATGGATTTCACTATAGATTTTGCTGTTGCTTAGCTGTTTAACCAACTGGGTGCCTACCACACCTGTAGCGCCTAAAATCAATGCCGTCTTATTAGTCATGATTTCCCACTTTCCTTCATTAGCTGCTGAATAATATAGGACTAAGATAAATGATGCACTTGATTGAAATCATCAATTATCCAAGAATCGACTTCAAATCTTATCGTACTCAAACATGCATTGAATAAGCGCATTTCATTTGATACGATTGACTCGTTTGACATCAAGCGTAAAATAAAATGAATGACTGCACCATGTGCAACAAGTATAACTTTTTTCTCAGGATACTTCTTATGAATTCCCTGAAGCCCATTCATCAGCCTGTTTCGTAAAGATTCCTGATTTTCCTGACCAGGATATTCTTTATCAATGAATGCTGACGCCCTTTCAGCTGCTGTCATTCCTTCGGCAACGCCAAAGTTTTTTTCAATGAATTCCTTTTTTTCAATGACCGGGACTTCAATATAATGCGAAATGATATCTGCCGTTTCCCTTGCCCTTTTTAGAGGGCTCGAAATAATCACATCCCAAGAAGCCTCTTTTGACAAGAATTCACCACATTGCCGTGCCTGTATCTTTCCTAGTTCATTTAAAGGAATATCAGTCTGCCCCTGCAGTTTCCCTAGTGCATTCCAATCTGTTTGACCATGCCGCACTAAACAGATAGTAGTAATTGTCCTCAAACCCTTCTATGTAGATTGTTATTTTTTCACTTCTTCAATGATGGAGTGTCCTTCAGTCTGATCTAGATCTGACCATTTCCATTTTTCATGCAAGCGTATCCTGCCATCTAGCAATAATTCAGGAGTGGAAAGACAGCTGCCTCCTCTAATTTCACCTTTTTCATTGATATGATTATACCTGAATTCCAAGGAACCATCCATATTGACAAGCCCTATTAAAGTTCCTTTAACAATCTCACCACCATGATAACTTGCTGAAAGAATTGAGCCTTCTTGTGAATAGTGGAAGGAAGTATTTCCCGATACTTCTCCATTTTCAGAATTGACTAGAGCTTTGAAAATCCTACCATCATAATTAAACATCATCATTCCTCCATATGAATTAATAAGGATAATGATACCAAATTAATCAAAAAATGAATATTCAAAAATCTTATAGGATTGTTAATTCTGTGTCCAGAAAATGACACAAAAAATACATAATATTCCCCATTGAATTCCCCTATTATGATGTGGTTAGATTATGGAAGATGTTACTTATGGAATGAACAATTCCCAAGGTGAAACGTCTAATCAAACTGGAAGATGTTGGTGAGGTGCTCAAGTGAAAGAAATACTTCTGATTCTACTATTACAACTTATTTATGTTCCGATTTATACGTTGCGAACCATTTTCTTAGTAAAAAATATTACCATACTTGCCTCGATACTGGGTATCGCAGAAATGTTAATATACGTTTTTGGATTATCCTTAGTATTTGGCGGTGACCAAAGCATACTCGCCATGGTTGTATATGCAGTCGGTTTTGGAATCGGAATAATTTTTGGTACGAAAATTGAGCAAAAACTTGCCATCGGTTTTATTAATGTAACCGTTAATACTCAAACCAAAAATGAACTTTTGGTAGATACATTGAGGAATAACGGATTTGGTGTAACTCTTTATACGGGCGAGGGCAGGGATAGCAACCGTTACCGGATGGAAATCTTGACAAAACGCAATCGGGAACAAGAATTGATAGCAACCGTTGAAAAGTTTGAACCTAAGGCTTTCATCATTTCATATGAACCACGTTATTTTAAAGGTGGTTTTTTATTGGACCGGTTGAAAAATAAAGCAAGCTGAACCGAAATGCAAAAGCCCATCTTGTTATGATGGGCTTTTGCATTATTTCGTTTTTGATTTTCTAATTCTCACTGCCCTCGTTACCGGCTGTTTTTTGATCCACTTTAAGTATTTTTTTAGTGCTTCATCATCTTTTAACAAAGGCACGGTATATAGTCGGATGGCCAGCTCTCGGTTTGAATACAGTGCGTGAATCTGTTTGTGACAAGATTTACAGAGATAGGCAATGGGTAAATGGCTGCCACCTAATTCTCTAGGTGTTAAATGATGGATGGTCAGTTCTATCTCACCCCTGTCACAAAGCTCACAAGTACCCTTCATCTCATTGATCGGCCGTTAAGGCTTAACGGATTTTCCTTCTTCAACAATATGAAACATCAAATGGGCAAGATGATGGATTGGTCCATACTCTTCATTGGCATCATCTTCTTCATCTTCCACTTCCACTTCATCCATGCCTTGTAAATAAAGTGCCATGAACTCATAAAAATCATTTTTAGTAAAAGAGTAACAATCACTTGGATCCTGATTATCTTCTTCATACTGTAAAACTAGATGAGATAAATCACCCTCATCATCTTCAGCATCAAAAAATACAAAATATCCGATATTTGTATCCAGTTCAAATAATCTGCGAAAACCTCGTGATGTTGCTTTTTCAAACTCAGCCGCCGACAATTTTTGCACTTGCATGCTGTCTACATTATCTTCTTGATGAAAGCCCACGATAAATGTGTTCATAATCAAACCTCCTGTTGAATATGGATAACCATTAGTATCCCCATTTAACCGAATTTATTCCATTTATAGATTTGTTTCCAAGACGACCGGGCAATGATCGCTGCCCATGACATCGCAGTGAATATTAGCCTCTATTAAAGATTCCGCCAGACGTTTTGAAACAATGAAATAATCGATTCTCCACCCTATATTCCGCTCCCTAACTTTTGCCATATATGACCACCAAGAGTAGGCCCCTTCCTGGTCTGGATAAAAATGGCGAAATGTATCGATAAACCCTGCATCAAGTAATTCAGTCATCTTTCCACGCTCTTCATTAGTGAAACCGGAATTTCCAATATTGGATTTTGGGTTTTTTAAGTCGATTTCCCGATGTGCAACATTGAGGTCCCCACAAAAGATAACCGGCTTCACCAAGTCCAGTTCACTAAGATAATCTATCATCCCATTTTCCCATTCGAGACGGTAATCAAGCCTTGATAAATCCCTTTTAGCATTTGGGGTATAAACGTTCACCATATAGAAATTTTCGAATTCAAGTGTTATGATCCTGCCTTCCGGCTCCTCGTCCAGCTCCCCTACACCATATTTCACGGAAAGCGGTTTTTCCTTCGTGAAAATGGCTGTACCTGAATATCCTTTTTTCAGTGCATAATTCCAATATTGATGGTACCCTTCCAACTCAAGTGTAATTTGTCCTTCTTGAAGCTTAGTTTCTTGCAGACAAAAAATATCTGCATCCACATCTTTAAAGTAATCTAAAAATCCTTTTTTAACACAAGCTCTAATTCCATTCACATTCCAGGAAACCAATTTCATATTCTCTTAAATTCTCCTTATGGCCAATTAATTTCTTTACATTTCAACTATACTATTTATCTGCTATTTTTCCCATTAGAGTACATTCGAAAACAATCTGGCAAATGATTCTTTTGAACGTTCCAGCAACCCCCGATTGTTATACCTAATAGGATCTAGTTTGTCACTATCCATCATATCCTCTTTGTAGTGAGTGATGAGATCTTCAATGGAACGACTGCCCATTAGAAAGACATTCACTTCAAAATTCAGATGAAAACTCCTCATATCCATGTTTGCCGTCCCTATGGAAGCCATATCACCATCTACGATAATAAGTTTCTGATGTAGAAAACCTTTTTTATACGTGTATACCTCTACACCGAATTGAAGCAGCTCCCCGAAATAGGAGCGACTGCCGTATTGGGTTAAAAACCCATCATTTACTGCCGGAACCATAAGCCTAACTTGTATCCCCTTAATTGCAGCATGTTTAATTGCTGCTTTAATCGCTTGATTTGGTACGAAGTATGGACTTGCAATCCAGATTGATTTTGTGGCGCTAGTAATAAGTGAATAGTAAAAATCACTCATGATTCCCTGTTGTGTATCAGGTCCGCTGGCCACCACCTGGACAGCTCCATCCCCTTGTTCCAATATATTGTTGAATTCTGGACGTTCTTCTAATACATCTTCCCCACTGACATATTCCCAATCCAAAAGGAAAACAGTATGAAGCATATATACCGCTTCACCTTTAAGGACCATATGTGTATCTCTCCAAAATCCAATCGTTTTATTTCGCCCTAAGTATTCCTCTCCTACGTTTAAACCTCCAACAAAGCCAACTTCCCCATCAATGATGATTATTTTCCGGTGATTCCTAAAATTAAACTTTTGATTAAAAAAACCATGTTTCAGTGGTGAAAATGGATAAGCCTTTATCCCTGCATTTTTCATCCGTTTAACTTCATTATTTGAAAGGCTTAAACTACCGGCAGCATCAAAAATGAATAAAACTTCAACACCATTTTTCGCTTTTTCAATAAGGATATCTATAATTTCAGTACCAAGCCTGTCGGAACGAAAAATATAATATTCTATATGAATGAACTTTTCAGCTTTTTTTAACTGTTTAATGATTTCGGTAAACGTTTCGTTACCATTTTTCAACACTTCCGTTTGCGATGATGTACTAATGGTGGTCTCTGATGCATTTTTGGCAAAAGCTGCGAATGATTGCTGGTGATTATTCAAGAACGATAGATCAGGCGAAGATACATGTGTAACAAGACTCTTCCATTCTTCGCGATCTTTTTTCCTTTTACTTCGAAATAAATACCCTTTTAAATAGAGCTGACCTGAAAATAGATAAAACACATATCCAAATACCGGGAAAAACAAAAGTACATACATCCATAAAAGGGTCTCGTGTGCAAATCTATTTTCCAGCATGAGTGAAAACATGGTAATAAACATCACAAAAATATATAATCCAATAAAAAATAGCTTCACGTCGAAGCTAACATGAGTGAACAGGATCATAAAAACTGCAGCAATCAAAATAAATAAAAATACAAATTCCATTCTTCTTCTTTTCATCGTTTCATTCTCCTACACAGCAATATTTTATATATCTAAACATATACCCATATTTGATGGTAAAAGAAACAAAACACTTACGAAAACAATATTCGTAAGTGTTTTGTGTATTACCTATCCAATTATCACTTCATGACAGGAATCAAACTTTCATATAGCTCAATATACTTTCTGGAAGATGATGTCCAACTGAAGTCTAACTTCATTGCACTTTCGGCCATTTTCCTCCATCTTTTCGGCTGGAATTTGTACAGGCCAACAGATTGCTCAATTGTATGAAGCATATCGTGTGCATTATAATTCGTAAAACTGAAGCCATTGCCTTCACCAGTAAATTGATTAAACGGGATGACCGTATCACGAAGTCCGCCAGTTTCCCTCACTAAAGGCAGTGTACCATAACGGAGTGCCAATAGCTGGCCAATGCCACATGGTTCGAATTGGGACGGCATCAGGAATATATCAGAACCAGCATATATCTGTCTTGCTAGCCCCTCATCAAAATATGTATTGACTGATACCTGATTTGGATATTGGTCAGCTAAATGGCGAAATGCCGATTCATATTGCTCTTCACCCGTACCTAAAAGGATGAATTGAACTCCTTGATTCATTATTTCATGAAAAACATGGAGAATAAGATCTATTCCTTTTTGATCAACAAGCCTGGTCACCATGGATAGAACCGGGACCCCATCATTGACAGGAAGATCCAGCGTTTCCTGTAGCTGACGTTTATTCTCCATTTTACCGTCATAGGAATCGAATGGAACTGCAAGATGTTCATCTGCCGCAGGATTATATTCCTCATAATCGATTCCGTTAATGATTCCTTTAAGGTCACCATTTCTTTTGCGTAAAAACCCATCAAGATTTTCCCCAAAATAAGCACTCTGAATTTCTTCCGCATAACTTGGGCTTACAGTTGTGACTATGTTAGAGAATGCTAGGCCGGCTTTCAAATAACTGACATTCCCATGGAATTCAAGACCATCGATATTAAAATATAACTCACTCAAATCGAGTAATTCCGCTAAAACAGCTTTAGGATAAACTCCTTGATAACGTAAATTATGTATGGTAAATATCGTTTTAATATCCTGATAGAATGGATGGTTATGATAATGAGCTTTCAGCAAAACGCTGACAAGGCCCGTTTGCCAATCATGACAGTGTATGACATCCGGTTTTACTTCTAAATAAGGTAAAGCCTCTAAAACTGCACGGGAAAAAAAGGCGAACCTTTCGCCATCATCAAAGAAACCATAACTGCCATGTCTTTTGAAATAATATTCATTATCCAGAAAATAATATGTAATTCCGTTAGCAACAAGTTTTTCGATGCCGCAAAATTGCTGGCGCCAACCGACAGGAACTTCAATACTCGTCATATGTTCCAATTCCTGTTTGAATCGGTTAGGTAGATCCCCGTATTTAGGAAGGATGACACTTACATGGACTCCCTGTTTTTTCAGCGCTTTCGGGAGCGCGCCTATAACGTCTCCGAGCCCTCCCGTTTTTATAAAAGGGGCGCATTCTGAAGCAGCAAATACAACATTCATTGCCGCACCTCCTCTATTAAATTACTTCCGCTTTTTTTATTACAGTAGGCTGTTTTAAACCAATAACTGATTTTTCACTAGTAATTCTCACTTCTTTATCAGTTATGGTATTTTCAACGATAGCTCCTTCTTCAATCACGCCTTTTTGCATGATGATGCTATTTCTTATAATGGCACCCTTTTTCACCTTTACCCCACGGAAAAGTATACTGTTTTCCACAGTCCCTTCAATATCACACCCGTTGGCTATCAATGAATTGGTAACCTTCGAAGAACTTGAATATTTGGTCGGTGCCTCATGTTTGATTTTTGTATAAACATCCCAAGTATCCCCGAAGAAAGAACGGATTACCGAAGGATTCAGGAAATTCATATTACTGGAATGAAAGCTTTCAATGGAATGGATGAATGGCATATCTCCAGTAAAATTGTAGCCTTTGACGGTAAAACGATGAAGATTGGCTTTCACTGCGTCTTTCAAAAAGTCATATTCTCCACTGGCAACACAGCTTTTGATCAAGTTCACCAATAGAGTTTTACTTATGATGAATGTTTCCAGGCAAACATGGTCACCAGGTCTAGGGATGGTATAAAAGCTAATGTCAGTAATGTCTTCATCCGAATCTACCGAGCAGGTGTGATAGATTGGTTTCTCAATCAATTCCCCTACATAATCCTTATATACGACCGTGATATCCGCTTTATGTTTTTTGTGATAATCAAGCACTTCATTAAAATCCAATTTGCATACATGGCTTCCAGGGGAGATGATGACAGTATCTGCCTGTGCACGTTCGAAAAAGCTGAGATGATCATAGAATTGCTTCATATCGCCCGTTACTGTTTCATCCGGATGGATAGGGGGCAAGATATATAAGCCTCCTGACCGCCGATCCAAGTTCCATTCTTTACCTGAGCCAAGATGATCCATAACTGAAAGATACTTTTCTTTTGGAAAAACGGCTACTTTTGATACATCTGCATTAATGAGATTCGACATCGTAAAGTCAATCAAACGGTAGCGTCCGCCAAATGGCACAGATGCTACATTACGGTGAGCAGTCAGATCTTTTAAATGTTGTCTTTCATTGATTAAATTAATAATACCCAACACATTTTCCATAGCCATCTTCCCCTTTTTCTAGTTAAGAGTGATCTTTTTTTTGTTTGGATTGATAATGGTCTGATTTTCACCAATTAAGGTAATATCTGATGTAACCGCTGAATTGCCAACTACGGCACCATCTTCAATAACACAATTGCTGGCTATGATGCTTCTTTCTATATGAACATTTTCACCAATCGTAACATTAGGCATGATGACTGAATCTTTTATGGTTGACCCATAGCCCACCTGTACATTATAGGATAAAACCGAATGTTCAATGTTCCCATGAATCATGCACCCTTCATTGATAAGCGACTGACTGACCTTGGCATCCGGTGATATATATTGCGGCGGGTGATTTGCATTTCGGGCAAAAATTTTCCATTGCTGATCATCCAACTGGAAATTTGGCGTATCCTCCAATAAGTCCATATGGGCCTGCCAAAGGCTTTCGACCGTTCCAACATCTTTCCAATAATCATTAAAACGATAGGCATATAGCTTTTTTCGGTCTTCAAGCATCTTTGGAATGATGTTGCTGCCGAAATCGTTGGAAGAATTTTTATCTTTTTCATCATTTATTAAATAACGTCTTAAGGTTTTCCAATTGAAAAGGTAAACTCCCATGGAAGCAAGATTACTCTTTGGATACTTTGGTTTTTCATCGAATTGAGTGACTTTATCATCATCATTGGTATTCATGATTCCGAAACGACTTGCTTCCTGCCACGGTACTTGAATGACAGCTATGGTCGCCTCGGCATTTTTTTCGATGTGATAATCCAGCATCTTACTGTAATCCATCTTGTAGATATGGTCACCAGAGAGAATCAATACATGTTCCGGATCATAGTTATCAATGTATTGGATATTTTGATAAACAGCGTTTGCCGTCCCTTTATACCATTCACCGCCTTCTTTCCCTTGATAAGGAGGAAGTACGGAAACTCCGCCAACATCAAGATCAAGGTCCCAAACTTTCCCATTACCAACATAATCATTTAGAATCAATGGCTGGTATTGGGTCAGTACCCCAACCGTATCAATACCAGAATGAGTGCAGTTACTTAATGGAAAATCGATGATTCTATATTTACCGCCAAAGGGAACAGCTGGTTTTGCCAAACCGATTGTCAATTCACCTAACCTTGAACCCTGGCCTCCTGCCAATAACATTGCTATCCATTTTTTTGCTCCCATTATTCGTTCACTCTCCCCCGTCTTTTTTTTGTTTGCTTCATAAAAATAGAAATGCCTAATGGAGGTACAGTTATTTCCATGCTGTATGGTTGATTATGGTATGGATCCTTTTTGACATTAATGGGTTCTTCATTGATCTGACCCGATCCTCCGAAAGCTGCTGAATCACTGCTGAAAACCTCAATATATTTGCCTTGGGATGGTACACCTATTTGATATTGAGCATGAGCCTGCGCAGAAAAATTACAGACAACAATGCAATAATCGCCTTTCCGTTTACCTTTTCTCATAAAGGTAATGACACTCTGATTACTATTGTTCGGATCTATCCATTCAAAACCCTCCGGGACATGATCCAATCTCCATAGTGAGGAAGTTTGCCGATAAAAATCCTGGAGAGTTCGGAAGTAATGGGCCAGCTTGTCGTGTGATTCATATTCCAAAAGCAGCCAATCCAATTGTTCCTCATCTTTCCATTCTATGAATTGGCCAAATTCACTGCCCATAAATAGAAGCTTCTTGCCAGGATGCGTCATGAAATACCCAAAGAGTAACCGTAAATTTGCGAATTTCTGCCAGTAGTCACCTGGCATCTTATTCAGTAATGACTTCTTGCCATGAACCACTTCATCATGTGAAAAGGGCAAGACGAAATTTTCTGAAAAAGCATAGAAAAATGAAAATGTTAAGAGGTTATGATGATATGGCCTTTCATGTGTTTCAAGTTTCATATAACGAAGGATATCATTAGTCCATCCCATATTCCATTTGTAATTAAAGCCCAGTCCGCCTATATCGGTAGGAGAAGTTATGAGCGGCCGGTCTGTTGCTTCTTCAGCCATCATTAATGCATTTGGATATTTTTTGAATACCACTTCGTTAAGTTTTTGTAAAAATTGTATGGCTTCCAGGTTTTCCTCACCGCCAAACTGGTTTTTCAGCTTGACCGGCAATGGATTATCATGATTTAAATAAACCATTGACGAAACCGCATCGACACGAACCCCATCAATATGGTATACATCCATCCAAAACATTACATTTGATATAAGGAAACTGACTACTTCCGGTTTGGTAAAGTCAAAATTGTATGTCCCCCATAACGGGCGATCTGCTCTAGTATGATCAATTGGTTCATAGAGAGGCGTACCATCGAAACGGGAAAGTCCATGCGCATCTTTACAAAAATGGGCGGGAACCCAGTCAAGGATTACTCCTATGCCCTTTTGGTGACAAAGGTTAATTAGATATTTAAAATCTTCCGGTGAACCGTAACGGCTGGTTACGGAATAATAGCCCGTGACCTGATATCCCCACGATTTATCAAATGGGTGTTCCATTATGGCCATGATTTCAATATGTGTAAAACTATTATCAATCACATAATCAACTAATCTATCAGCCAATTCACGGTACGAATAAAATTCGCCATCTTCTTTTTGTTTCCATGTTCCGGGGTGCACTTCATAAATGGACATGGGCTTATGATAAATATTTTCCTTTTTCCTATCGGCTATCCACTTCGAATCTTGCCATTCAAAATTATCCAGCCTTTTAATGACCGAGGCTGTATTTGGTCTGACTTCCGAATAAAAGGCATATGGATCGGCTTTTAGGATACGTTTATTTCCAGGTGTATGTATTTCGTATTTATAGAGTTCCCCTTCTTGTAGTCCTGGTACGAACAACACCCAGATACCTGAACGCTCGATCCGTTTCATCGCATGATCTTTTCCGTCCCAATTATTAAAATTACCGACAACTGAAACTTGCTTGGCATGGGGGGCCCAAACGGTGAAGCGTACTCCTTCAATACCTAATGATGTTACAATGTGTGCCCCAAGCATTTTATAGCTTTCATAAAGGGTGCCTTCATGAAACAAATATAAATCGAAATCGCTTGGATAATTCTCTTGCAGCTGGTCCATAATTGTACTCAATAAAACCCCTCCATCAGTATTAACTCGATAGTATTTTACCCATCCTTCCCCAGTTATTATATATATTCGGTAAAAATGGTATTAATCCTTCAAATGGAGGTGAATATATTGTAATAAATGCCCGTTTTTTTAATAAATAAAACATCTTTTCGCGAAAAATAGCCATTTATTGTAAAAATATTATTATTCCAATAAAAGCTCTCCCCATTTTTTGGGAAGAGCTTTATGTTATCATGTATGAATTCTTCATTTTATTTGTTCAGTTCGAATCATCTGAGTCTTCGTCAAGAATAAATACGATAATGAGACTGACCATGCCAAAGGAGTATTCCTGTTTGGAATATTACTGCCTCCTATATATAATTCAGGAACTTCCCAATTTTCCGGAATGATCATTTTCGTTTTATCTATATATTCCTTTACTTTGTTCATCATGCCAAGTTCAAGGTAGCATAAGCCCAACCACGGAAGCCCGAAACACCATTCCGCTTCTTGACCGTCATTATAATAAAGGTCCTTTTCATATCTAATGCAACCATTTGTTCTTTCTAGGCGCTCTGTGACATTTTTCAATATTTTTAGTGCTATTTCACGGTCTACCAGCCGATAAGGATAAATCAAGGATAGAAGGGCTAAATCCGTCTCTTTTGAATAACTTTCCCTTGGAAGCAGGAAACGAAGTGTTTCTTCTCCTTTTTTAATCAGTTCTTCCTTGACGTTTACCAGCATTTTGACTGAATTCAAACCAGCAACACATGCACCTATGCTCGAAGCATGGATTTCGATATTCTCTTCCCACATCCCGTTATCTTCCGCTTGCCAATATTGCAGGCATTCCAAGTAACTGACCAACTTTTGAACGATCATTAAATCACGTTGATTTCTTATCACCTTTTTCCCATGCCTATATCCTTCACCGACCCCCCATAAAAAGGCACCTATCGCATCATTTTGGGCATGGCCCCACTCATCGGGCAGTTCTTTAAGCTCAGTGGAATACCGTGCATGGATATGTTCAAATAGAAACTGGGGTTTCTGTTCCGTATGAATATCTATCTTCCACTCATAGGATTGAAATAAGTCAAATAAAGCATGATATGCTTTCTCGTAACGATTGGACGGATCATTTATAAAAGGTAATACTGTATAAACGACATCCCTTATCCAGACATAATTATAATCATCGGAAACACTTGCAGTATATGCGCCATTAGGAAGCCGCATGCGATCAAGAACCTCTAGGGCACCATTTACATTCATTAATTGAACACCTCCATAGTTATTTGCTTATTCCCATTGTTGACAGACTCCCATTTTCTAAACGTTGGTTGTTTCATTTTTCAATTAAAAGCGCTTTCAATTCAGCTAGCCATAACGACTTTTTCAGAAGTTCATTCACCACAGTTTATGTAATCACTGCCGTTTTTGATAATCAAGCTTCCAATGTTCAATAAAAAAGCGTCATTTGCCTACCCGTAATGAAGTTGCTTTTATGAAATATGTTCTTTGGAAAATAAAAAACCAGTAATGGCAATCCATTACTGGATATATCGGCCTATCATTCAAATCTTTAGTAGTTATTAAAAGAATAATCGTATCATCAATGAAAGCATGCCAATCATTAGCGTACTCCATATACTTCTCGTAAACATGGCAACCAGGAAAGCTGGTAAAAGCTGAGGCCAATTTTAAAGCATTACCCATTATTTAAAAAACCTGTTCCGATAATAGAAGTTCTTGAACCAATGACGCCTCCATTACGGCCACCGCACATGCTTTAGCCAATCTATGCCCTTGGAATCTGCATATTACTAATCAGCATCAAATGAACGATTCTAGGTATGAAAGTCACAATCGAAGCCCCAAGGATATACCTGCTTATTTCCATCTGTCAATTACCATCCCCTATCACTGAAGCTATAACCGTTGCAACTATGACGCCAGTACTGCCAGGAAAGAAGAAACCCTAATGCAACAACGATTAATATGCTGCCAAAAAACGACTGCAAGATCTATAAAAAAGTCTTTTTTACTCAATATTCAAAACTAAGAAGGCCGGTAAACAAGGCTGTCAGGCCAGAAACCGCTTTTGCTAGTAACCAATTTATATCGGCTTCAAGATTGTGACCAAGCATACTAAAATCAAACCGTTTCCTCTTCTGTGCCGTTGTGGCCGCCAACTCCAAATGTTTCATCCGTTAGTAAGTCTCCAAGTTATCAGTTTTTGTTTTCCAACCTTGCTGCCTGAATTAAGGAGCTAATGCAGCAATAGATGACGACTGTTAACAAAAATATACGTAAAAATCATGGCCGAGACCGGATGACTTGAGGCCATAATCCATGCCGCCATGAATTGTCCAGACCCTGCATAGAGTAAAAGCGACATAAGTGCCACTTCAATCATACTTAATCCTGACTTTCTTTCGCGACCCCTTCAGCAAAACCGATACTTAGGTATACAATCCTTTACTCCTTGCCAAAAGCCATCCCCATCATCGGAAAAGTCATCGTTTTTCCAATCCACCCTTATATTAATAAGTGCCTTTAATTGCTTTTCAGCTTGCCAAGCAGAATTGGCAACTCACTATATATTTCGATGATCTCATCTATCGGCATTCTAACTAAGCCGCTGGAAGAAGGGGCAACGAATTCCATGGATTGATTCGATGAAGGTTCTTCTTGCAGTCCCCAAGAGATTTTTCGTAATTGACGGTATTCCTGATAAACACCCTTGCCTACAAAACAGACAAGTCTAGGTTCATACTTTTCAATTTTCCTTTTTAATTGCTGCCTTCCTATTATGTACTCTTCTTTAGTGATATCTTGCGCACCTTTTGTAGGCCTGGAAACGATATTGGTAAAACCATAACCTAAATCCAGTAATGATGAGTCTTCGGTTGGAGCATATTTCCTTGGTGTCAGCCCGGACTCGAAGAGGATTTTCCAAAAGCGGTTGTTTGGATTCGCATAATGATGGCCAGTCTCGCCTGAACGGATGCTTGGATTGAAACCTACGAACAAAACATCCAAATTTCCCCTTAAATGATCAGAGATGCCTTCCATTTTAAAACTCCTTTTCAAATTCATATTTAATAATTGTACAAAACTGAAAAATAATTAACTACCTTTTCCGCCATTTTCACAACATATATCCAAAATTTAAACACGTTTCTTGTAGAATGTGGGATGATTGTTTCAAATTAATAACTCTAATATTGATGACATATGATTCCGCTTTAAATTACAAGCATTTTACACGTTCAAAAAGAAACAGCCACCTTATAGATGGCTGCTTCTTCATATATCTTATTGTGCGTGACTAACGCGAACAAAGCTTATTTGACTTAGTGGAATGGTTATGATATCAAGATTGCCTTCATAACCTGGAGAGGTTTCTGTTAATTGACAAGTATCATCTGTTACTTCAAATAACACTCCCTCGAATAAATCACTGCTCGTTGCCACTTCGACCGTGTTCCCAATGTAATGTCTTAATTGTACATAAAAAATACTAGCTAACAATGCATTCTCCTCCTTATATAGGCTCTCTAACAGAATTGATGGAATTGAACGGAACAAATACTACAGTTCCCGCAGCTTCAGTAATTACGATATAATTTTTTTGAATTGAACTCAATATTCCCGTTACCGGGGCAAAATCAGTTGAAGCCGTTACCGTTCTTCCTAGTAATGCTGCTAAAGCACCTCTTAAATCAGGATCTCCTGAAGTGTCAGGTGTTCCTGGTCTTGGTTTACCATTTTCAACAAGCCATTTATAGTAGAGATAGTCGTAACTATTCTTTTTACATGGCTTCTCACTTTGATTCACACTTTGATTCTCACTTTGATTCACACTTTGATTCTCACTTTGCTTCCCACTTTGCTTCCCACTTTGCTTCTCAGTGCTCATTATTTTACCACCTTTATATTGTCTATTTTATTACCTTCGTCATGGTTCTCTTCTTTTTTCCTTCATCCCCATGCTCTCATTTCTTTACCTTCTCCTTTTTGAAACGGTCCCCCCTTCTTATCTTTCATGCAGCACTGAACTCGTTGTCGATCGATAATGTGAATCCTGGTATGGTTCAAACCGAAAATGAATTTTCGACCTTGCTAATATTTTTGCCTTGATTCGATTTCCCCTGAATTCATTGATCCACCAGATACATTTGATTCCTTTGAGGATCTTGACAATTTGCTGCTGCTTCTATATCGCTTCAAAAGTAGTATATTTATGACTGATGTTTTCGGCTTGGACTAATCAACCTTTTTTTAAATTACTTTACTTTTTTTTGAAGGTTTTACGAAATCATGTCCATTTCTCTAATGAATGAATATGATACGGTTGAGGTGATAACTATGACGAACAAACAAAAAAAGGATTACATAGGCATTGTAATCCCTTCATGTCACAAAAAGTCTGCATTAAAAGCAGAACGTATGGAACAAGCAAAATCCCCTTTTTTCAATTGTTCACTTCCTATTAATAAAGGTTTTTCTGAAGCGGACGATACTAATTGTTGTGCATCAATAAATGAGCCAGGTTCCCACATTAAATTGTTACTTTCACCATTAAATTCAAATAAAATTCATCATCATACAGTTACTGGATCTGATGAATTTTCCCAAAGAGGTAAGGCAGCATGAAATCAATAAGAGTCCTGATGGTGTTAGATACAATGGATGTAAGCGGAACGGAAACGCATGTATTGAGTCTTGTGAAGGAATTACAGTCTAAAGGAATATATACAGCAGTTGTTACTGGAAAAGGCAGCATGATTAGCCGGTTACGAGAAACGGGATGTAAAGTTCACCAAATGAATTTCCCTAAAACATTGACGATTAACTCGAATGAGGAATCTCCATTATTGAATAGCTTGGTAGAATTGTTACGAAAAGAACAGATTACACTAGTGCACGGGCACCAAATTATATCCGGCTACCTCTCTGCAAAGGCAGCTAAGCTCTACAATATTCCCTTCGTCTTCACCCTGCATGGGACATACTTCCAGAAATCGGATATAAAAAGTGTGTTACAGTTTACAGATGCTACGGTTGCAGTTAGTGAACCGGTAAAAGAACATATTCAGCCATTTTTCCCTAAGAATATTTCAGTCATTGCAAATGGAATTGATACAGCCGATTTTTCCCCTTCCCCTTCATTGGAATTAAGAAAAAAAATGAATATTCCCCTTGATGCAAAAGTAATTCTATACTGCAGCAGGATAACACGGCATAAAGCAAAAATCTGCATGCTTTTAATCAAAGCTTGCAGGGATTTAAAATTAAAGGATATCCCCAACCTTCATGTAATCATCATCGGTAACGGCAGCCAGCTCAAGGACATTAAGAATGTGGCTGTGAGCATCCAATCTTTATATAAAGAAGAGTTCATTCATTTCACTGGGGAACAAAAGAATGTGAGAGACTATTATGCACTTGCAGACTATGTTGTAGGTACGGGCAGGGTTGCTTTGGAGGCAATGGCATGTGAAAGACCCGTTATTTCATGTGGAAATCTAGGGTATTTTGGGGAAGTGAATAAGAAAAACTTTCAACAAGCCTGGGAATGCTACTTTGGGGATCACGCTGCAAAACAGACTTGCAGCCAAGCCATTCTTTATCGTGACTTACGCAACCTTCATCAATCAAACGCCGGGGTTCAAACAGGCAGGGATTTAAGGAAATTGGTATTGAAACAATTCGATAGTAAAAAAAATATATTACCGCTAATTGAATTATATGAAAGTACAATTCAATCATTTGAACAGCAGCAGGCCATAAATTAATGGTTCTGCTGCTATTCAATCTCTCCCGATGGCCATCAAGGGTTCTATTAATTCTTTATTAGGGGAATAAACTACATAGAAATTGGAGGCATAGATCTCTCGATTAATAACAGCCAATAAATGATTCTAGAAAATGAATGAATCTATTAAATAGAGTTTAGAACCTTATTAAAATTTAAAGGCGCTCCCATTTGTCAAATGGCTTAACTCGTAGGTATTTATGTACCTACGAGTTTTTATGTTACGTATCGCAAATTCGATTCTATCAAACTCGGGGTTCAGGAAACATTCTGCCGTTGTTCGATATGATCATGTTTTCTCGCATTGGACATCTTATTGATGGTAAGAAGTATTCCAGAAAGCCATATAATCACGATGCCTGTATAAATATATATGTGTGCTTCAATCGGAATCCATGTAGCTAATAATGTTCGTACATTAATCAAGATAATGAAACCACCGACTAAAACACCCATTAATTGAGCAGGAAGCATCCGGACTAACCAGGCTGCAATTGGTGCAGCAACCACCCCACCAATTATCAACGCTACGACCCAAAGCCAATTGACTGCTTCCCATCCAAGCGAAATGATAAAACCAAGACTTCCGAAGAAAGCAATGGCAAATTCACTCGTATCAACAGTCCCTACGGCTTTTCTCGCTGTCATTCCTTTTTTTGACAATAAAACAGGCGTTGCAATAGGTCCCCAACCGCCTCCGCCTGTTGCATCACAAAAGCCTGCAAAAAGGCCTAACGGTATGGATTGTTTTGCGGTCAATGGCCTTACGGTTTCAGTGACCTTTGACGGTTTAAAAATAAATAAAAAGCGGAATAAAACGTATACACCAAGGCCAAATAAAAATATGGCAATATACGGTTTAGCTAATTCGGCTGGCAGGTTGCTCAGGAAACATGCACCTACAAATGCACCAACTGAACCTGGAATGATCAAGCGATAGACCATATTTTTATCCACGTTCCCAAACTTTATATGTGAAGCTCCTGAAACTGCTGTGGTCACTACTTCCGATAAATGTACGGATGCTGATGCTACTGCAGGGGCAATTCCGAATGTCAACAATAAGGAGGTGGAACTCACTCCATACCCCATTCCAAGCGAACCATCGATTAATTGGGCTAAAAACCCGATAAAGGCTAAAACGATTAACTTTTTCATGACATTCCCCTTTTTCAACTAAAATAGAACCTAGATAACATCGACCACCGTTTGCCTGTATAGATCAGTTTGATCTTTAAGACACAAAGAGGCACCTAACCAAAATGAAATAACATGTTGGTTAGGTGCCTTCAGTTTTTCTGATCAGCCCATGATTTTTTTATTCAGCTTCTACTGGCATAAGCCTAGCTAAGAAACGATATCTTTCTTTTAGGGAATATTTATAAATATCCTCTATTGAATCTTTCAATAACTTAGATTTTTCTTCTTTTGAAAAGGAACCACTTTTAATGATCATCCTTGCTTCGAAAAGGAATTCAAGATAATCTTCATAAGATTCATCATATACTTTACCTAGGTCATTCCGAATTTTTTTAGCGAGAGTTGGACTTGCTCCATTTGTAGAAACACTAATGGAAAGCATGCCTCTATTCAATGTGGCCGGTATATGAAAGTTACCCAGCTCATGATTGCTGATTACGTTCACCAGCTGACTTTGGGATGCATTCTCGTACACTCGTTCATTAACTTCCGTAGAATTCGTTGCAACAATGATTAAAAACGCATCTTTATAGTCAGTTTCTTCCACTTCTTTAAGTAAGACTCGAATCTTACCTTCTTTCTCCAACAGCTGAAAATCCGTGCATATCTCGGGGCTTACGACGGTCACTTCGGCACCAGCTTCCAATAAGGGGCCCGCTTTAAAGTAACCTATTTTACCACCGCCGATGATGACACACTTTCTGTTCTCAATATTAAGCGTAATTGGATACATAGGCTCCCTCCCCACTCACTTCTTGAATTCGTTCAGATATTGCTTGTTCGATCTTTGGATGATAACCTAGATATCGGCAAAGAATGATTTTTTGCTTCCCCTTTTTTTGGAGCTTTTTTATACTATTTTCAATCGACTGCATTAAGAGACCGGTAAACAATAGGTAAGGAATGATAAATACTTGGTTTGATCGAGATTCCCCTGCTAATTCCAATGCTTCTCCAAAGCTTGGAGTGGCAGCTGTCAAATAACATTCTTGCACTCGGATTTTAGGAAACCTGTTCCTTAGCAAATCGGCCAGTCTAGACAAATCCCTTTTCACGTCGGGATCACTGCTGCCCCTTCCAACCAATAAAACCAAGGAATCCTCCGTAACCCTTACATTTGTTTCCTCCAACCGTTCCACTAAAATGTCAACCATTTTATCACTGACACCAATCGGCCTTCCGTATTTCAATTCAACGGCAGGGTACCGTTCTTTCATTTGGTTCAATATGACTGGAATATCATGTTTTGCATGTACAGCCGTTAGCAATAGAACTGGAATGGCAATGATTCTCGTCGCACCTTTTTGTACGCATCGGTCGTAGGCCTCTTCTATCGTAGGAGTTTCCAATTCCAGGAAGCAATACTCCTGAATGGAATTCGGCTGTGCTTGCATACAAACTTTAATAAAATCAATGGCTTGGGCTGAAGCTTCTTTAACGCGGCTTCCATGGCAAATATATAAAATGGCTTCCATTAAAAGGCCTCATTCGCCAACAAATTTTCGGTTTGTTTTCCTTCAAACCATTTGATTTTTTCCCGTAAATTAACGACATCGCCCACGACTATCATGCAAGGATTGGAAATCTGTTCGTTATTGGCGGTTTCCACTACATTAGCCAACGTACTGACAGCTGTTCTTTGTGTTTTTAATGTCCCCCAATGGATAAGGGCTACCGGAGTCTCTGGATTTTTTCCATGCTCCAAAAGTTTCCCTTGAATATAGGGCAGGTTTTTAACACCCATGTAAATGGCTAATGTATCGATTCCTTTTGCAAGGGATTCCCATTTGATATTATCCTCTTCATCCTTTTTCCGATGGCCGGTAACAATTGCAAAAGATGAAGCGTGGTCCCTGTGTGTAACTGGGATTCCCGCATAAGCTGTAGCGGCGATTCCAGCCGTAATTCCTGGAACGATTTCAAAACTCACGCCACTTTTGGCAAGGGCTTCCGCTTCCTCCCCGCCTCTCCCAAAGACGAATGGATCTCCGCCTTTCAAACGGGTGACCACTTTTCCCTTTTTTGCATATTTGACCAGGAACCGATTGATGGTATCCTGCTGCAATAAATGATAATCCGGCAGTTTACCGCAATTAATCAGCTCTACACCATCTTTTGCATGATTCAAAAGTTCTTTATTGACAAGTCGATCATATAAAATGACATCAGCTTCTTGAATGCATTTTAATCCTTTTAATGTAATTAAATCTGGATCTCCGGGACCGGCTCCTACTAGATATACTTTCCCCATTTATGCAACCTGCCTTCCCTTAGAGAATCGTTTCGAATTCCGATAAAACGAAACCTGCTCCATTTTTAATTTTCCTTTTTTCATATAATGAGATGTCATCCACTTCAGGCATTTTCAAAAAATGTTTTTCCAGCTCGATATCAACAAGGTCAAACGCCTTTTCATCCGAATCGGCAACAATGATGACATGGATTGGTTTTTCCTTGATAGTGACTTCGAAACGGTATAGATTCATGGATTGCTTACCTTCCCCTATTAAACGGCCACTTCCGTTAATATATCATCTAGCTTACTTTGTAACTGGGATATCCCTACCCTTTCCACAAAATCAAGAAAGGTTTCGGATAGAAGTTTTGTTTGTTTGAAAAATAGGATCAGTTCTTTCAGAACATGATAGAGCTGTTCAGCTTCCACTTTCCCTTTAAGCTTTTCATTGAACTTACCGCCTTCATTCAGCGTTCCCCCGACGTATATCTCAAAAGCTTCGACCATCTTTTTGTCCTGGTTTTTCATTTTTATGCCTTGCAGTCCAATTTCGGCGATGGCTCTTTGACCGCAATTATTCGGACAGCCCACCATATGCATCCTTACAGGAACATCGAGATCTATTTCCTTGTCCAATGATTCAGAAATGGTCCTCATTCGTTCTTTTGTTTCAACGAGTGCCAGGTTGCAATACTCGATGCCTGTACAAGAAACGGAATAACCAATGAATTTTTTTGGGTGGTATGGAAACCTTTCAAAGATGGATTCCTGTTTTAATTCCTCAAGTTTTGCATCCGGCACATTTGGAATGATAAGATTTTGAGAATTACAGTTGCGGATTTCACCATTTCCATATTTCTTCGCAAGTTCGGCAAACTCAATCACTTCGTCTGGATTTAGACGACCAACTGGTATATTGACTCCAACATAGTTCAGACCATCTTGTTTTTGTTTATGGATGCCGTAGAAATAACCTGCATTCCATTCCTTCACCGCACTATCACCCTTTTCAGGAAGCGGACCGGTGTACTCCAGCAATTTTTCCTTGAATTGTTCAGGACCCCAATCAGCTACAAGGAATTTCAAACGCGAGCGATGACGTTTTTCACGGTACCCAAAGTCACGGAATATCGTCGTGATGGCGGCCGCTACTTCGACTGTTTTTTCAGGTAAAATGAATAAGTCAAGTTCTTCTGCCAGCATCGGAACGGAGGATAGCCCACCGCCTACTTTTACGTGAAAACCAACTTCCGTTACTCCATCAATTACTTTAGTAGCCGGATTGAATGAAACACAGTTGATTTCAGCATTTGAGGCATTATGGATATTAGCACTTATGGACATTTTATATTTCCTCGGAAGGTTTGAATAGTCTTCGTTAAGGCGGAAATACTCAAATACATCATAAAGTACCTCGCGTGTATCAAAAAGTTCGTCAGGATCGATGCCTGCCAATGCATTACCGATGATATTACGTGTGATATCACCACATGCACCGGCCGTAGTCATTCCGACCTTTTCCAAACGGTTTAATATATCCGGGACTTGTTCGATGGTCAGCCAGTGGAATTGAACGGCTTGACGGGTTGTAATGTCATATACACCCCTCCCATAATCTTTAGCGATGTTAGCAAGAGTTATCTGTTGATCATAAGTCAGGATACCTCCGGGAATAACGACACGCATCATCCAGTAACCTGCTTCTTTTGGCCGTTGCAGGTATAGACCTGCCCACTTGAACATATCCCAATTCTCTTTAGGGATGGAATCAAAACCATTTACAGCGTAATGTGGAATATCATCGAATATCTTCAATCCATCTTTTTCCAATTTCCAGATTTCCGTTTTATTTTTAGCGATTAGTGGATTTTCCGACCAAAATTTCTCGTAAACCATTACATTTCCTCCTTGATTAGATCGCTTTCTTTGCTGTCAAATAGCCGATTACCTGTTCAACGCACTCTTCAATGCTGTATTGGTCGGATTCTAAAGTGATTTCCGGTTGTTCAGGTTCTTCGTATGGAGAGTCGATTCCGGTAAAATCTTTAATGATTCCTTTACGCGCCTTGTCATAAAGACCTTTTGGATCACGCACTTCGCACTCTTCGATCGGACACTTTATGTATACTTCAATAAACTCCCCTTCATCGAGTAAATCACGTACAATCTGCCGATCTGCCCTGAAAGGTGATATGAAGGCGGTCAATACGAACTGCCCACTATCCACGAATAACTTGGAAACCTCACCGATTCGTCTAATATTCTCGGTTCGATCTTCTTCAGAAAAACCTAAATCTTTATTTAATCCGTGGCGGATATTATCACCATCCAAAACATAACTTCGAATATTCCGATTATATAACTCTTTAGCGACCGCGTTCGCAATCGTTGATTTTCCGGAGCCCGAGAGACCAGTGAACCAAAGAACTGTGCTTTCATGGCCGTTTTGCTTCCGGCGGAGCTCCTTGGTCAATGACGTTTCATGCCAAGTGACATTCGTACTTTTACTCATTAATAATCCCCCTCTTCATGTGGTCCTTCAATTTATGTCCGATCAGTTATAAACTTCATTCTTTTTTAGACCTTCGATCAATACCTCGATGACTTCTTTACGGCTAAAGGTAGCTGGAGGAATTTCTCCGTTACGCAGCATTTCCCTTACTTTCGTTCCAGACAGGATGACATGGTCTTCCTTGCCATGAGGACAAGTTTTAGCGGAAGCCATATTGCCACATTCTTTACAATAAAAACTATGTTCAAAGAATAATAGCGTGATCCCTAACTCATCTGCGTTGAAATTCCCAAAGATTTTTTGAGCATCATATGTGCCATAATAATCGCCCACACCCGCATGATCTCGTCCGACGATAAAATGGGTGCAACCATAATTTTTACGGACCATGGCATGGAAAATGGCTTCTCTAGGTCCTGCATAACGCATGGCAGCAGGGAAAACTGCAAGGGAGACGCGATCCTTAGGATAATATTTTTCAAGCAGCACTTTATAGCTTTCCATTCTTACATCTGCCGGAATGTCATCTGATTTAGTGGCACCTACGAGAGGATTTAAGAATAAGCCGTCGACAATCTCCAATGCTGTCTTTTGAATGTATTCATGTGCACGGTGAACAGGGTTCCTCGTTTGGAAGCCGACAACCGTTTCCCAGCCCTTTTCAGCAAAAGCTTTCCTTGTCTCGACCGGGTCCAAATAATTAGCTTGAAACTGCGGACGCTCTATTCTCTTGATCAACTTTATTTCCCCGCCGGCATATACATCACCGCGGTTATATAAATTTTTCACTCCTGGATGCTTCTCATCATCCGTTTGATAAACTAATGTCGCTTCCAATTGCTTATCTGGTGTGTATATATCGGAAACGGAGAGAACCCCGTATGTTTCACCTTCATGAGTCAACGTTACTTCTTCACCTATAGTAAGGGTTTCGGCAGTTTCTTCGGTCAAAGGCAGCGTAATCGGGATGCTCCATACATGACCGCTGCTAAGCCTCATATCCTTGACTACTGTCTCATAGTCACTTTTTGTAAAGAATCCTTTAATTGGACTGTAGGCACCAGTGCCTATCAATTCAAGATCACTTAAAGCAATTTCATCGATTTCGATCGACTTTGTTATTTTACTAATATCATAATTTGGTTCCCAAAGATCGATTAGTGTTCCTCCGTGCGGTAAACTGATTGTCATGCTAATTTCCCCCTATGGTTTCTATTTATTTAAGATAAATGCAATCCGCATTCCGTTTTTTGAGCTCCTTGCCAACGGCCAGAGCGTAAATCATCTGCATTGAAGGCTGGTGCTGTACATGTTTTACATCCAATGCTCGGATATCCATTATCATGCAGGATATTATATGGAAGTCCGTTTTTATGGGCATAGCGCCAAACATCTTTCCATGTCCAATGTATGAGTGGACATATTTTAACTGACTTGAACTTATTATCCTTATTGATATACTCGGTCGAAGCCCTTGTCTCGGATTGCTCCCTCCGCAGTCCCGAAAGCCATGCTGTTGCCGTTGAAAGCACATCGGTAAGCGGAATGATTTTACGGATGTTACAGCACTTATTTGAATCTCTAACCCATAATTCATCCCCAAATTCCGCTGCTTGTTCCTCAAGCGTCAAGGCAGGTTTCTTCATTTCTATCGAAAGCTTTGGATATCGCTTTTTCACTTGCTCGATCAATTGATAAGTTTCCTCAAAATGAACATCTGTATCAAGGAAAACTATTTTGGCAGAAGGATTGACCTTCGCCAATAAATCCGTAAGCACGATGCCTTCAATGCCAAAACTGCAAGCATAAATCAGTTCGTTTCCATAATGGTCATTCGCCCATTGCAGAACTTCCAAAGCACCTTTTGTCTCACTGTCTTCGGGAAATACAGGGAAATCCCCAGTGTTGAAATTTTCATAGTTTATTAATGCAGCCAACTTTGTAGCCCCCTCTAAAACTTGCTGTATCAGGTTAGAGTAACTGTTGATCAATACCCGTTGTAATATTCTCCAGTTTGTTTGACTCTAGAAAAAAAGAGACGAATCTAACCAATACTCTCTTTATATCAGTTAAACCCGCCTCTAGTTTTTCTAGTCAGCAGATACCTTATTTAATTCTTAATTTTTCATTTCTTTCCATTTGAATGATTTTACCATCCTGGACAATAAGTGTAATGGACCCATATTTCATAGAATTAAGCATTTCTTGAAGTCGTTCAAATATTTCTTCAAGCTGATTCTCTTTATCCAAGCCTGTTCCTCCTTTAAGAAAATCCGCGAATTTCTTATTTTCACCGCTGATCAAATGAATTTCTTAGATTTATATAATTCCAAACAACCTTACATTGTTATGGTTTGCCTACAACTTTCCAAAAAACAAAAATCTTTCCATGATGGAAAGATCCCAAGGTAAATATCTTTACCTTATCTTCCAAAATGATCAACATTTTGTTGGAGGTAGCACCTTGCATCGACCATGCAGGTTGCTGGACTTCAAAGGGCCAATTCCCTCCGTCGCTCTGGATAAGTTTTATTATTTTAAATATTAACATATATTTAATCCTTGTCAATGGAGTTTTCTTATAAAATAACTTGGTTTAATATTATGGATGAACTGTTATTTTTATACACACTATTCCGATTATGATTTTATGTTCATGTAAATATGAAAATAGACTCGTCTTTTTAGATAAAGCCTCCAAAAAAATGAGTCTATTTTCATTAACAAGCCTATAATTGGCGCCAGTCATCATCTGAAAAAATAATTTCTCGAATTCCAGTCCTTTTAAACGAAGGGATTACTCGAATTCATTAATTTCTTAACTGTATCGCTTCTACAAATTCTTGAACTTGACTCTGGACCCGATCAATTAAATTCAAATCATTTATCGGTTTTTCTGAATTCTGTTTATCTATTTCCTTATCAACAAAATAAATGCCCTGCAGCGGCTCGCCTTTTAATATTGAAATTAATGGTTTAAGTGCATAGTCAATCGCCAATAGATGCCTGTTACTTCCGCCAATCATGATTGGCAGTACTGGCTTACCCTTAAAAGCACCTTCTGGCAGCAAATCAATCAAGGCCTTCAATACACCTGTATAAGAAGCCTTATAAACCGGTGAACCAATAATGACACCTCTAGCTGCTTGAATTTTCTCTGAAAGCTTTAAGATATCTTCGCTATTATATTTGCCTTTGAATAAATCATCTGCTGAGAAATCCGTGATTGAGAAATAAGCTGTGGTAAATCCTTCGTTTTCGACTAATGATTGAATATGTTTTAGTGAAATGTCCGTTCTGGACGGAATAGCCGGACTTCCTGATAAAATTACGATATCGCTCATTTAATATACCCCTCCAATATTACATGATTGCCAGATAAAATCTTCGTAAAGCATTTCGTACAGTATGTATTTATCGTAATAGTCTGAAAAATATAAGTCAAATCTTACACTCTGGACATCTACTCTGAATGAAAAAAGAAACGGTCATATTTACGGCTTGATGCTCATGCCCTTAAATATGACCGTTTCATTATGTATGTTTTTGTTTGCCATGAATACCATATACCAAAAGTTGAGCAATGCTCTTAATTCGTTCAGAAGTAAAATATGGCTCCTTTTTCTGCTGGTGGATCTCATAATGTGTAGATAATGCCAATGTGAAAGAAATGATCCCTACATTAAATAGGATAATATCAGAGATATATTGTATCTCTCCACTATCTATTCTCTTCTGTATTTCAATATGCCTGGCATTCGGCTTGAAAATCTGATCTACATATTGCTTCGAAATATCTTGATCGAATTGTGTTTCCCTGAATAGTATCGAAAATTGTTCTTTATTATCAAGAATTTTATTTATCATGGTGCAAACATGATTCTCCACTAGATCATCCGTGGATAGATGGCTAGTCCCATCTTCAGTTTCCTCTTTCTCATCAGGGGTAATTGTTGCTAATAGCAAATCTTTTTTGCTGTCAAAGTATTTGTAAATAGTAGCTTCGGAAACATTGCATGCAGAGGCAATTTCATTCGTTCTTGTCATGTCAAAACCTTTAGTGGCAAAAAGAGTCCGGGCTACATTTATGATTCGTTCTTTCGTTTGCTGCCCTTTTTTCAAAAATATCAACCTTCTTTTATGATGATAAGACCGGTGTCACCAATCTATTTTCCATGATATCCCGATGGTATCAATCGGTCAATATTACCTTTGATTCATTAGAATTCAATATTCCCATATATCATAAATAGAAAACATCGTCTAAATTGGGACGAAGTTTTCTTTTACAGAAAATCACTTAAAGGATGCATAGCCATCATCGACCATGACTACACTTCCATTGATCGCATCAGCTTCCTCTAACGATAATAGATAGACGGCATTTGCAACGGCTTCTGGCTTAATTAATTTACCGCGCATTTGACTTGCATTCAATTTATCGATGATTCCCATATCTTTATAGCCTTGAATGATAGGAGTGTCAACCCCGCCTGGCGCAATGCCCACTACCCGTATGCCATAAGCACCCAATTCCAAAGCGGCGGTCTGTGTCATCATTCTTACAGCTCCTTTAGTCGCCTGATAGGCAAAGGTTCCGTGGGAAGCTAAGTAGCCAAACACAGAAGCGGTATTAATAATGACCCCCTTGTTACCTAGCTCCTTCATTTTCCGTCCTGCTGCCATGATTCCAAAGGCAACTCCGTGTTGGTTCACTCCAATCGTTTTGAAGTAACCCTCCATATCTTGATCGAGGATCATACCGCCTGCACCGATGCCGGCATTATTAAACATGATATCGATCCTTCCGAATGTTTCCGCTGCTTTATTGATTAAGGATTCAACATCTTCCTGCTTAGAAACATCCGTTTTTACAAAAATGGCCTCTCCGCCATCCGCTGTTATCTGTTCAACGGTTTCCTGTCCCATTTCTTCATTAAAATCCGCAACAACGACCTTGTCCCCTTTTGCTGCTAATTTCAAGCATGTGGCTCGGCCAATACCGCTTGCTCCTCCTGTAATAACTGCAACTCTTGCTGTCATATACATTCCCCTTTCAACACCAAATTTAGTGAGTGTTTACTTACTTTTTTTATTATAAAAGTAAGGAATATATAATTCAAGCAATATGTATTTATATAGGGTTTTGAGCTTTCAAAAGTAAAGCTGTCCTATTAATAGGACAGCTTCATTTTTTAACAGGTTTTCAATTCGGCCTTACTTATGGATGTCTTCACCATTTCAATGAAAAGCTGCATAAAACGATCATCACCTGTTAATTCTGGATGAAACGCACTAACGAGGACATGGTCTTGTCTCGCAGCCACTACATTCTCTTCATAAACAGCCAATACTTCTACACCTTCTCCAATTCCATCAGCAAATGGCGCCCGGATGAAAACTGCCTTATAAGGAGTTTCCATTCCTTTGATTGATAGTTCAGCCTCGAAACTATCCTTTTGACGTCCAAATCCGTTCCTTTTCACGGAAATGTCCATTAGTCCAAGATAGGCCTTCTCATCGCCAGTCAATTCATTGGCCGCCAATACCATCCCAGCACATGTACCGAAAATTGGCTTTTTATCTTCGAAGAAAGTTTTGACCGGTTCCATAAATCCATAACGATCCATTAGCTTCCTCATCGTCGTGCTTTCTCCGCCCGGAATGATCAAACCATCGATTTCCAGCAACTGCTCCGGCTTTTTTACTATAACTGCTTGTTCGCCGGCAGCTTTGATTTGATTCAAGTGTTCTTCAACCGCTCCCTGTAATCCCAAAACACCGATAGTTATCATATTACCATCCACGTTCCTGCATCCGTTCTGCTGGAGCTAGTTTGGAAATATCAATTCCTTTCATTGCACTTCCTAACTCTTTGGACAACCGGCCAATCAATTCATAATCCGTGAAATATGTAGTCGCTTGAACGATTGCGGAGGCGAATTTTTCTGGAGTTTCAGATTTAAAAATACCAGACCCAACGAAAACGCCATCTGCTCCCAATTCCATCATCAATGCAGCATCTGCTGGAGTGGCAATTCCGCCGGCTGCAAAGTTAACTACAGGCAATTTACCTGTGCGTTTGATTTCTCTTAAAATTTCATAAGGGGCTCCAAGATTTTTTGCCTCTGTCATTAATTCATCATCACTCATGATGCTCACTTTGCGAATTTGTGACTGTACCTTTCTCATATGACGCACAGCTTCCACAATATTACCTGTTCCTGGTTCTCCTTTTGTACGAAGCATTGATGCTCCTTCACCAATACGGCGCGCAGCTTCGCCTAAATCACGGCAGCCACAAACGAAAGGTACTGTGAAATCACTTTTTAGAATATGATATTCTTCATCCGCAGGAGTCAGCACTTCACTTTCATCGATATAATCCACTCCCATTGATTCCAGGACCCTTGATTCAACGATATGGCCAATCCTTGCTTTAGCCATGACCGGGATGGACACTGCATTCATTACTTCCTCGACAATTCGCGGATCTGCCATTCTTGCTACGCCGCCAGCAGCACGGATGTCGGAAGGAACCCTTTCCAATGCCATGACAGCGACAGCACCAGATGCTTCTGCGATTTTTGCTTGTTCTGCGTTAATGACGTCCATGATCACGCCACCCTTTTGCATTTGTGCCATTCCTCTTTTTACTGTGTCAGTTCCTAATAATTTTTCCATTTTTTTCTTCCCCCTAATATTTGCATTTTTTAGATTTGTTAGGCTTAGTATAAAAAAGAGTTGACCGCATTGAAAGTGTCAGTTTTAATAAATTTAATGGGGTCAGTAAAAATTTATCAAAAAGGTGGCAACAAAATGAATATGCTTTCTTGCGATTTAAATCGGTTAAGTGAAGTACCTTTGTACGAACAATTATATTCATATATTAAAAAAGAAATCATTGAAGGCCGTCTTCTTTACGGCACAAAACTGCCTTCCAAACGGAAATTGGCAGAGTTCCTTCAAATAAGTCAAAATACTGTGGAGACTGCATATGAACAATTGACTGCTGAAGGATACGTTGAAGTCATACCAAGAAAAGGGTACTATATTCAAACATTCGAGGATTTAGAGTATACACAACCTAACGAAGTATCAGTGGAACAAATCAATCATAAAGAAGGGGAATTGCTATATCATTTTCATCCCAGCCAAATTGACACGGAACATTTCCCATTTGAAAAATGGAGAAAATACATGAAAAGCAAAATCGATGAATCACATCAAGATCTTCTATTACTTGGGGATTCTCAAGGGGAATATGAATTACGATGTGAAATTGCCCATTATTTGTATCATGCACGTGGTGTACAATGTGTTCCAGAACAGATCATCATTGGTGCAGGAATGGAAATTTTATTACAGCAGCTTGTCCTGCTATTCGATAAAAATGCCATCTATGGTGTTGAAGATCCCGGGTATCACTTGATTCATCGGATTTTACGCAGCTACCCAAATGAAGTCCATCCACTGCAAATTGATGAAGAAGGCGTAAAGGTGAACCAAATTGAAGATTCAAACATCGACGTTGTGTATGTCACTCCCTCACATCACTTCCCTAATGGGACAATCCTATCCGTTAACAGACGGACGCGATTGTTGAACTGGGCTCAAGGGGCAGCAAACCGCTATATTATCGAAGACGATTATGATAGTGAATTTCGTTATAGTGGAAAAACAATTCCTTCCTTACAAAGTATGGATGCTGGTGATAAGGTGATTTATTTAGGGTCATTTTCAAAATCATTGATGCCATCAATTCGGATCAGTTATATGGTTCTTCCCGCTCCATTGTTACAAATGCATCAAAAGGAATTATCTTTTTACCATTCAACCGTTTCACGGATTGATCAGCATGTGTTGACACAGTTCATGAAGGAAGGGGATTTTGAAAAGCATTTAAATCGGATGAGGAAAGTGTACCGTCGGAAGTTGGATAAAGTGATTGATCTATTTAAACCCCATCAACAAATAAAAATCATTGGAGAGCGGTCAGGATTGCATATAGTCCTCATCGTTAAGAACGGCATGGATGAACAGACACTTATTCAAAAGGCAAACGAAGACCATATTAAAATTTATGGATTATCAACATATTCAATCGAGAAAATTGACGAACATCCTCCAAAAATTATATTGGGCTTTGCAGGGATCCCTGAATCCGAATTGGAAAAAGCCATTCACCTTTTATTGAACTCATGGGGTTTATAAAGAAAAAAGAAGCTCACTTTCGTGAGCTTCTTTAAGCTTGTCGATAAAATGGGATTCGGAAAGGTCTCATTCTGGTTCCTTTCATGATTTTAAACAAGACTTTTATTTGGAATGAAACCATAATGGATTGAACACACTCTTGCCGAATGACTGGTTAGCCGCGAGGAGGCTGGGCAGGAAGTTGGCGGAAGGGATCGGTTTCAATATATGGTCCGCAAAATGAAGGCTCGGGGACCGCAAAATGCGTTGACGGTCGAATAATGTGTGGTGTAGGTCGAATATATTGCGTGTAGGTCGAATATATTGCGTGTAGGTCGAATAATGCACTGTGTAGGTTGAATAACTGCGGTGTAGGACGAATATATTGCGTGAACGGTCGAATAAACTGCGGTGTAGGTCGAATATATTGCGTGAACGGTCGAATAACTGCGGTGTAGGTCGAATAAACTACCTGAACGGTCGAATAAACTGCTTTGGCTAAAAAAACTGCAGACAAACTCGCTTTTATTCGAGTTTGTCTACAGTTTGATTAATTAACTCTAGTGAATCTTTAACTTTTAGATAAATACTGGTCCATCATATCCTTTGGTACCATGCTCCCGCCGGTCGCCCAGATGATATGTGTGGTCTGGTTCATTTTATCCACCAGTTTTTGGTCCATGAGATATTTCTTTCCTTCTGCAGCTTTAAAAAGTTGTATCGGACCGAATGCTCCTGCGAGGGCAGATGGCTCTAAATAATGACCTTCCGTCTCTGCCATTCCCCTGAGCAGATCAAATAACCTTTTATCCTCTATGGTATAGCTACCGCTTAACATGGTCGTCATCATACGGGAAACCAATGCTGAAGGCCTTCCGACAGCAAGACCATCCGCTTCCGTCTTATTATCGATGCCAAAGTCCTGCACCGAGATTTTGTCATGAAGGCCTGTCATCAATCCGAGCGTCATGCATGGTGAATGTGTCGGCTCTGCAAAAAAACAATGTACATTATCTTCAAAGGCTAGCTTGAGCCCATATGTAATACCACCGGGCCCGCCGCCGACTCCGCATGGCAAGTACACAAACAAAGGGTGATCTTCGTCTACTGGTATGGACATATCTTTCAGTTGTTTCTTCAGGCGCGTTGCAGCTGTCGCATAACCTAGCAGTAGATCCATTGAATTTTCATCATCAATAAAATGGCAATCGGGATCAAGTGATGCTTCATTACGACCTTCTTCTACAGCTTTACTATAATCATCATCATATTCCTTTACAATGACTCCAAGACTTGTTAATTTATCCTTTTTCCACTTTTTGGCATCTGCCGACATATGGACCGTTACTTTGAATCCCAGCTTAGCGCTTATTATTCCAATACTCATTCCTAAATTGCCGGTTGAACCGACTGCAATCGAATATTTTGAAAAAAGCTCTTTGTATTCATCACTTGCAAGTATCCCATAATTATCAGTCCGTTTTAATCCACCATGCTTCATTGCTATTTCCTCAGCACGTTTTAAGACCTCATAAATACCTCCGCGAGCCTTGATGGAACCTGATATTGGTAAATGACTGTCACATTTTAGCAAAAGATTCCCAGCCATTTTAGTTCCATAGGATTTTTCCAAGTTTTTTTGCATGGAAGGAATCTCGACTAGTGGTGATTCAATGATCCCCTCCAGTGGTTCGGTTTCTGGAAAGGCTTTAATAATATACTCGGCAAATCTATTTAATCTTTCTTCAGCAGATTTAACTTGTTCAGCTTGGACGATTGGGTTTTCTTGCTTGTTACCGTAATTTGGATTCGTCCAGAAGACTTCGTTCATCTTTATCACATTATTAAGTATAGGATCCTTCGCTTTCCAATCCATGATCGATAAGCCTGCGATTTTATGCATCTCCACAGCAGTCCCTCCCGGAAATGTAGTTTTCATCATCTACTATAACTCAACAAACAGCAATAAAGATTACAATTTTCACTTTTTTACGAATAATCAGCTTAGAAAGTCAAATTCACTTTTAATTTCCCACGCACACTATTAATAAACCAAATTTCCTCAGCGTTATTAAGGTCAGCTTTTGAAATGGGTTTTTCCTTGATCTCCTTCTTCCTGATCAGGTCTTGACGAAATGTTCCAGCAAGCAGACCAGCTTCCACCGGAGGGGTATAGAGGTCACCATTTATCTTCACCACTACATTTCCGTTCGTGAATTCCGTTATGAATCCTTCTTCATTCCAAAGCAAAACATCCTGGAAGTCAGGATTATTCATTTGAAAGCCTTCATATACATCACGATTGGTGGTCTTATGAAATAGAAATGGATTTGCGCTTGATATTGGAGTTTCAGCCAAGATGGCCATAAATTCTGAATCAAGGGGCTTGATTGCTTGTCCAGAGACTTCAATTTCACCATTTTCATGAAGTAATACCCTCACCTTTTGTAACGTCCCTTGATTCATATCCGCATACTTTTGGAGTTGATCTCTAAGATTCAATTCAGGGAACCGGTAATCGAAGTAATCAGCGGATTGTTTCATCCGATCGATATGATCAGTCAACAAATAATATTCGCCATCGCTGAGCTTCATCGATTCCAATAGTTTGTAAGCTGGCCTTTCCACCGTCAATAATTTGGCTTTTAAAAACGCTTCGTCATATTCTTCCGATAACTCGGAATCCCAAGTGATTCCCCCGCCTACCCCATACTCGGCTTTTCCAGTTTCGTTATCGATCATGACCGTACGAATCGGCACATTAAAGATTGCTTCGGATTCAGGTGTGATGAACCCGATTGCACCGCAATAAACATCACGTGGTGAATTCTCGATATCAGCGATGATTTCCATCGTTTTAATTTTAGGTGCCCCTGTTATCGATCCACAAGGGAAAAGGGCCTTGAATATATCGATGATTGTTGTTCCTGGATTCGTATCGGCCGTAATCGTGGATGTCATTTGCCAAACAGTCGGATATTTTTCAATTGCCTTTAGCTGTGGAACCTTGACGCTTCCTGGTTCTGCAATCATTCCCAAATCATTTCTGAGCAGGTCAACAATCATGTAGTTTTCAGCTTGATTCTTTTCCGAGGCTGCTAACCATTCAGCATTAAGCTGATCCATTTTCAGTGTCGTTCCCCGCTTTACCGTTCCCTTCATTGGCCGAGTAATCAGCTGACCATCTTCCCAACGGAAAAACAATTCGGGTGAAGCCGATAGGATTCGATGTGTCCCCACATTCAAATATGCACTATAGTTTGAGCGTTGAGCTCTCTTCAAGCGATCAAAGAAAGCGAAGTCATCTCCTTCGAACCTGGATTGTAAACGCATCGTGTAATTGACTTGATATGTATTGCCTTTCTCGATTTCCGATTTGATCCTTTGAAACCCGGAATGATAGTTATGTGAGTCCGTTTCTGATTGCCATTCAGCTAAATTAAAAGCCCCTGTCATTTTTTCAGGTAATTCTTCTTCAGGTTTATCGAAAATCCCGAACCATAATAATGGCATTTTGGCTCCATCTTTTACTTTAAAAGATTTTTCAAAAGCAGGTGCCGCTTCATAGGAAACGTATCCCGCTGCATAATGCCCCTGTTCTATCGCTTCCTGGACTTTTTGGAATTGGGGAATGACATCCTCAATTGTATGGGCGGTGAACACTTTTTTCGGGTTCATAAAATATAGAGGCCTGCTGTCACCTTGTTTATCTGTGAAGTGAAATATTAAGGATAAAGGATCTTCTCGTTTCATTCTTCTCTCCTGACTTTGTTTATGAAGTAAATCGGTATGTATTTTATAAAAAAGCTTGCAGACACGGAATCTGCAAGCTCATTCTTTGACACTTATTTCATTCCAGTAACTTCTGCAATGATTTCATAAGAACGAAGGCGTGCATCCTGATCATAAATGGCAGAGTTTATAATCATTTCGTCCGCCTGTGTTTCATTTAAAAATGCCTGCAACTGCTCTTTTACCTCTTTTGGATTTCCTATGATGGAAGCGTTCAGCTGCTTCATGACAATGGCCTTTTCATATTCTGTCCAAAGGCCTTCCATTGTATCAACTGGAGGAGCAAGTTGACCGGGCGTGTTACGTATTAAATTCAAGAACTGCTGTTGATAAGAAGTAGCAATCCTTTGCGCTTCTTCTGTAGTATCAGCTGCAAATACATTGACACCAACCATGACATAAGGTTTATCAAGAACGTCGGATGGCTGGAAATTATTGCGGTAACGGGCTAAAGCCGGTTGAGTATTTTCAGGGGAAAAATGGCTTGCAAATGAAAATGGCAATCCCAGCTGTGCTGATAATGCTGCACTGAAGCCGCTTGAACCAAGTAGCCAAATCGGAATATCCTGTCCTTCGCCAGGGATGGCGCGAACACGGTTATGTTTGGAATCCGCATCCAAATAACTACGGAGCTGCGCCAATTGTTCAGGAAAATCCTGACCGTTATTACGTACATCACCCCTGAGTGCCATGGCTGTATATTGGTCGCTTCCCGGTGCACGGCCCAGTCCTAAATCTATTCTACCAGGATACATTGCTTCCAATGTACCAAATTGTTCTGCGATAACGAGCGGTGCATGATTCGGCAGCATAATGCCTCCAGAACCGACACGAATTCTTTCCGTCTTTCCTGCCACATAGCCTATAAGCACTGACGTTGCAGAGCTTGCGATTCCTGGCATGCTATGGTGTTCTGCAACCCAGAAACGATTATAATTCCATTGCTCCACATGCTTGGCTAATTCTACTGTATTTTTAAAAGCTCCCGAAACTGTACCACCTTCAACAATAGAAGCTAGGTCCAGAACGGAAAAAGAAATGTCGCTAAGTTTTTTTGCATGTTGATCAGCATTCATATCTTCATCTTCTTTCTTTCAATTATGATAAATTGGACGCAAAGCCATCATATAGAAAATGCACACAAAATGCACACAAAATGCTCGAAGGAGTTAACTGTTAAGAATTTCCTTGGCAATCAAACGAAACGAATTAAGCCTATCCTCCAACTTATGAGTGATGGTTATCAGCATGATTTCATCTGCTTGATATTTCTCCTGAATCTCCAAAAGACGATACCTTACTTGTGAAGGGGTACCAAAAATCAGTTTTTCATGCATGGTTTCCATCAGTGCTTTTTCTTTTTCAGTCCAATCATGGTTCCTTACCTCTTCTATGCTTGGAACCTGCTTTCTTTCACCATGTCCACTTTGAATTTTCCATAGTATGTTGCTAAGGGCGATTTCTTTCGCATGTTCCTCCGTTTCTGCGCAAATGGCCGAAACTGTAACAATAGTTTTAGGTTCTTTAACAAACCCTTTTGTTTGAAAGTGTTCACGGTACTGATGAAAGCTTTGAACTCCATCATTTTCACTCATGAATTCACCAAATGCGTATGCAGTTCCATTCTCAGCCGCAAGTTTTGCACTTTTCCCGCTTGTTCCCAAAATCCATGGTTCAGGCGGCACCTTTGGGATAGGAGCAGCAGAGACATTTGAAAATGGATGTTCATTCGGAAATTCATCTTTTAGAAAATTCAACAGTTCTTGAACTAGTTCAGGCATTTTGTAAACATTCTGCAGAAAATTATCGGATAATGCCATCGTTGCTTCGGCAGATCCACCAGGAGCACGCCCGATTCCCATATCAATCCGGCCAGGAAAAAGAGTAGCTAGCATATTATAAGTCTCTGCTATACGGTATGGCTTATAATGTGGAAGCAGCACTGCCCCTGAACCAATCCGGATATTTTTTGTTTGTGCACCAATATAGCTTATCAAAACCTCTGGAACGGAACATGCCAATCCCGGGAGATCATGATGTTCAGTTAACCAGATTCTGCTATAACCAAGTCTATCTCCTTCTTGTGCGAGTTGCAGTGAAGCTTGCAAGGCTTCTTGTGCTGATTGTCCTGATGCAATTGGTGATTGATCCAAAATGCTAAGTTTCATTTTGTTACCTCCTTTCTTGTCTTTCGTAGCTTAATGGTAAATCATAACTATTCGAAAGTCCCCTGAAATGCTTGCTTTGTTATTTTAGTTTGCAGCCTTTAGCAAAAAATATAAGGAGTTGAATTCAAATTGGGGAGTATGGAGCTATCATATATTCTAACGAGGTGTTTGCTTTAATATATTATTAACGGCTGGTAGATCAAGGACTTATCACTTTATTCTATCGAGGTATTTTTAAGTATATATATGTAAATGAAGAAAAGCCCTTATTAAGGGCCTTTCCCGAGCTATTCACTTTTTTTGAATTGAGATAGTAATTCATCTGCCATGATTTTTGAATCCAAACGAGCCGCTATATATGGAGGCTGGACCCGATTATTGGACTCTACGGGCAGCCCTAGCCAGACAACTCGTTTATCCAAGATGATAAACGAAAAGGAAACAGGTGAACAAATAAATTGATCAGAGTGGATATCAGGGTTTCTTTTTGCTGAAATGATCGTCAATTTCACTGCAGGGTTTCGTTTCATTAAATATTGCTGCCATTCTTCTGACAAACTGTTCAAATCCGGAACAGCAAAAACCATCTCTAGTTTTGTTGATTCAATATCTTCCTGAAAGTCCCCCAATTTACGGGCATGCATCCATTGTAATTTCGGATGCTGATGTTTTACCCATTTTCCAATGTCTTTCTTTGATACAATCTGATCATTTTGAATTTGATGATCGACAAGCTGACGAAGTGTTTTGCTGCGATAAACGTGTTTGTTAACAAATGAAGTGTCACATACATGTACGAACTTACCCTTAGTCCTTGTTATGGCCACGTTAATGAGCCTTTCACTTTCTCTCCCTGTCAATAACATTCCAGCCCTGTTTTGCGGATAACTATCAACTGTGTCAAAAATCATCATCTCCCGTTCACTTCCCTGGAAACGGTGTACAGTTGCAGCGATGATATCCGCCGTTTGCCGTTCTTTGTCATATAAGTCATCCAATAGTTTTTCCATCAAATCTGCCTGGGCACGATATGGGGCGACATAACCGATTGACCTTGCCCCGCCCACATAAGCTTCATGAATCAGTTGAAAAGATAAAAGCAATTGCCATATATTCATTCTCGAGTGGGATGTCCGTTCAGTGATGCAATATTCCCCTGCTAAGCTAGTATCGAGCAGTGCCGCTGCCTTATTGGCAAATGGTTCCGCCAGCATTATTCCCTCCCTGCTGGTCGCAACACTTTTATGATCGCCAACAAAATTGTTATAGACGACACGATTAGTGAATGCTGAAATATCCGGATGCATGCGGCGCTGTTCCTTTAATAGGAATAAATGGGGATGAAGTTCTCCTTCTTCAACAGACTGGGCGACACCAGCGCGATGAAAAATGTCTTCCTTCAGCCAAAGTTTCACTAGGGAATCACGAGCCGAAGCAATAGGTGGCAATTGTTTGAAATCACCACAAACGATAATATGCTTGGCTAACGCTGCAGCAAAAGCCACCTGAGGTACGTATGCCATACTCGCTTCGTCCAAAATGACCAGATCATACTCCTTTTGATAAACCGTTTCATCATTTGCGGCTTTAGCCAAGGTCGTTCCGATGACTTTTGCTTCTTTTACGAATTGAATCTCTTTTTGGCGGATTTTCTCCAAGACTTTGGCCAGCTTTTTCTCTATCTCAATTAATTGATCTGTATCCCTTTTACTGAAGGACCCTGCCAAGTCATGCTTTAACAGACGTTTCTCTTCGCCAAGCTCTTCTTTTTCTTTAACTAATGTCGGTTCATGTTTACCTAATAATTGCCCTGTAACAATATCATCATGGATGGCTAGTGATTCACCGATTTGAGATCCATAGCGAAGCACATCGCCTTCTTTGAAACGATCTTTCTTTTTAATGAATGACGAAATTTCAGCCATCAAAACATCGACAGCCTGGTTGCTATGGGACAAAACCAGAACTTTTTTATCCTGTAAATAATGATTGGCTACTGTACGAGCCAATGTATAGGTTTTTCCTGTTCCAGGGGGTCCCCAAACAAAAGTGACAGGGTTGAATTTCGAGCGGGCATATAATTCTTTTACGCTGCTTTGTTTTTCAATTAAAGGATGTTTTTGCGGCATGGACGGATCCATCAGGCGCTTGATCCTAAGCCTTTTCCTTTTGCTTCTCTTGATTTCATCCAGGCGGATGATCAATTGCTCAAGCAATTCCCAAGGGTCGTGGTATAAAAAGGCTTCATCGATCATATCGCCTAGCGAACGATCAAAAACAATGATTATACTTTTCCCTTCCGATGAGAGGATTCTCCCCTCTTGCTTAATCCCTCCCCATTCCAGTCGAACGAGGGAACCGACAGGGATTTTTATCGATGAACCTGTTTCGAAATAATAGTTGAAAGAATCGCCACCTGTAAGCAGATGGCCGTTCGAAATCAGGTATTTTGTGCTGCCATATTTTTTCAAATGCAGGATTTCAAGTTGAAGCGCCTGCTGCCATTCTTTTATATAATTAACTGTCGAATTCATTTTTCACTTTCCTCACAAAATATGCCATTGAAGTACAAAGAAACTGGCCCATTGGCTAGGCTCCGAAGTAGAAAATAACGCTGTTACCAAGACTTTTTGCGCGATACCTGTTTCTTAAGCATATAAAATAAGGCCCAATCAATAGATTGGGCCTCTCCTACGCCAATGTTTTAACTATAGCATTTTTCATAAAATCATACCATGGGCTCTTTTGGAAGAAATGGTTTAGATTAGCCTTCTGTCAACTCAGTGAATTGGTCGACAAGATTGCTGAAAATCTTCATTGCGTTTTCGATTGGATCAGGTTTAGTTAAATCTACGCCTGTTTTCTTAAGCAGCTCCAATGGGAAATCGGAACTCCCGCTTTTCAAGAAGGTCAAGTAACTTTCAAGTGTTTTTTGGTCCCCTGAGAGGATTTTATCAGCGATGGTGATGGCTGAAACGTAACCAGTAGCATATTTGTAGACATAAAATGGACGATAAAAGTGTGGGATACGTGACCAGCCATACTTCACTTCTTCATCGAAAATTATTTCATCTCCATTATAAGCACGAAATATTGATTCATAGGCTGTATTAAAAACCTCGGCATTTAGAGGTTCATCATTTTCAGCTTTTTCATGTACGACCTTTTCGAACTCCGCAAACATTACCTGTGTGAAGAATGTTCCTTTAAAACTATCTATGAAATGGTTAAGTAAGTGTTTTTTCTTCTGCACGTCTTTTGTAGTCTTAATCAAATGGCGAATCAAAAGGATTTCATTCACAGTGGAAGCAACTTCAGCGACAAAAATGGAATACCCAGCACTTATTTGCGGTTGATATTTTGAACTATAGTATGAATGCATTCCATGTCCAGATTCATGTGCAAGTGTAAACACACTGTCTAAATCATCACGGTGATTTAATAAAATGAAAGGATGAACACCATAAAGTCCTAAATTGTAAGCACCTGACCGTTTTCCAGGTGTTTCCCTTACGTCGATATATCTTTTTTCCTTAAAGGTTTTCAGGATTGTGATATATTCTTCGCCAAGAGGTTTCAGTGCTTCAACCATCAAAGAAAAACCATCATCGTAAGAAATCTCCTCTTTAGCGCCTTCGACTAATGGCACACTTAAATCATAGGCACGCAATTCCTCTACACCAAGCAATTTTTTTCTTAAATGAATATATTTATGCATGGGCCCGATATTTTGTTTAGTAGACATAATCAAATTATCATAAACCTCTTTTGGAACTTGATCTCCAAATAGAGATTTTTCCAAGGCTGATGGATAATTTCTTAGTTTTGAAAGATTCACATTATTCTTGATTGCAGTGGAAAGTGTGGAAGCGATTGTATTCTTCAATTGTACATATGGCTGATAATAGGCGAAATAAGCCTCTTTTCTTTTATCGCGATCATCGTCTTCAATCAATTTGGAATACATTCCCCTTGTCAGCTCTACCCTCTCGCCGTCTTCATTTGTAACTTCCCCAAATTTTATATCAGCATTGTTTATCATCCCGAACGTTTTTTGAGGTGCTGAAAAGGCTTCGCCTATTTGGGAAAGTACCTCTTCTTGTTCTTTCGTTAACACATGGGCTTTATAGCGGAAGGAATCAAGTAAATCCTCCTCAAAATATTTCAAACCCTCGATTTCATTTATGTACCCTTTTAATGTGTGTTCTTCCAGGCTCAAAAGAAACGGCATGAAAAATGCAGAAGCATTACTGATTTTCTGCCCTAACTTACCAGCCCGATCCAATAATGCTTGTGATGAGGTTACCCGAGTATCCAAATCAGCTTGCAGCATGGCAAATACATATAGCTTGTTATAAATGTACCCAAGTTCCTCACTTAATCGTAAATAATCGAACAAATCTTGAGCTGACTGAATCCGACCATCATAAGTTTTTAATTTTTCTGCCATCTTCAGGACTTCTTGATAATCTTTTTCCCAGATAGTTTGATCATCGTAAATATCCTCTAAGTTCCATGTTTCTTCTATTTTTATTTCGTCACGTGATTTAAACGTTTGCATATTATCTGCACTTCCTTTCATCCTTAATAGCTTACCCTTTATTATAATCGACTTTCAGAAAAATCTGCATAGAAAAACCAGTATGCTAAAAATACATACTGGTTTTTCTTTTTACAATTAGAATTTTGCTGCAGTTTCAGCAACTTTCGCCAATCCTTCTGCAACGATATCCTGAGAGCGATCTGGATATTGATTATGTCCCTCGATTACAACTGTTTCTGGGTTTGTTATGCCCCATAAGTTTAAATTCATCGTTACGTATTTCTCTGCCATTTCAGCAGCATCCATTCCAGGCAATGCATAATCTGATCCGCGTGCATTAAGTAACGCCACTTTTTTACCACCAGCTAAACCGACTGGGCCTTCAGCTGTATATTTGAATGTTGTTCCCGCTTGAGCAAGATAAGAGATATAAGTTACCAATGGTGCCGGAACCGTTGCGTTCCATAGCGGGAAGGCAAATACCACTTTGTCGGCAGCAAGGAATTGATTCAAGTATTGTTGCACGATATCGGCAATCTCCACTTCTTCTTCAGTCAATTCCATGCCTTGGTTGCGTTTATATAGGGCAGTGATCGCTGTATTTCCGTAGTAAGGTAAGTTCAGTTTAAATAAATCCAATTCAGTTATTTCATCGTTACTATTTGCTTCCTTATATGTGTTCAAAAACGTTTCATACATTTTGACACTGATTGCTTGATCCGCTGGACGGTCATTTGATTTAACAAATAATACTTTAGACATTTTTGTTCCCCCAATTGTTATTATTGTTTGTTTTTTTAAAAATAGCATTTAATCCATATATCTCGAATTAACTGCAATTGCTACTTTCACATTATAAATCTGAAAATCTTATAAGGCAAGAAATATGTTTTTTATTTTGCGCGCCTTTATTTTTTTATCCCGAGGCTTTCTAAGCAGGACGCGAAAAAAACCGAGAGCAATTTGCCCTCGGTTAAGTTAACTCTTTATGATGGAAGGGGCACTTACCTTTTATCGGTTCTATATCATCCCCTATGAAAAATTGTTTCCATTCATTATGATTTACATCTCCAAAGTGACTGATATCCGGATGTTTAGGAAGGTTATCCCATTTCTCCACTCGTTCACGAACCTTTTCACGTGACATGATTCCCCCTTTTTCCGTTCCCTCCAAGCCCTCAAAGATCATCCGGGGTTGGAATCCAAGTACAAGGCTATTTCCTAAATCACGCGTTTTACGCTGTTTATAAGCAGGTGCATTACCAAAGACAAAGATTGGTTCCCCTGCAAAATGATAGTCCCATAAATAATGCTCGGGATCTTTCGGCTTTTCAATTGGCCAAGGCTTTTCATCCGCTTTATGTAAGTATTGCAGGATATCCCAAAACCTTTTACGGTAAAATTCTATATCACCCTCTATTGATTCAGGCTCCATAAAGACGAAAAGACCGTGCCTGATATATGGTGGTTCCTGAAATAAATCAAGAAAACTTTCCACTGCTTTTGGGAGATTGGACCAATCTTTCTGTGTGATATAAGCATACCGAAGTTCCCCTTTATTTTCAGCTTTCATACCAAAATAACAAGGAAAGGTTTTATCGGTCACTGTATTATGGAATGTTTGATATTCCTTAATTAGCCATTGCGGCACTCGATCGGGATTTGTCATATCTTCTTTTGTTAACAAACTTGAATTAGCAGTCAGCATCATTTTTCTCCTTAAATCGTTTTATTATATGTTACCCGCTTTAAATAAACTAAAACTTCTACGTACCTGTGCACCCTATATAATTACTTCTTTATTTAAGGGATTATGACTTCCTCCAGGTTCATCGGAATTCAATTAAAAACATTCGATCTGCATGTTAATCATTTTCTTTACAATAGGATAACCTAAGAAAAAAATAGGAGTGGTGCTTAATGGCAAGGAGAAGGAAAATTCTAGTATCTGAAGCGAGAAAAGGACTAGATGATTTAAAAGCCAAAGTTGCTGGTACAAAGAATCCCGAAGAAGCAAAGTTTGAAGTGGCAAAGGAAATTGGCGTACCACTGAAAAAAGACTATAACGGTGAACTGACATCCAAGCAGAATGGAAAAATAGGCGGAAAATTAGGCGGAGGCATGGTCAAGGAACTTGTAAAGATGGCACAGGAAAACTTACGGAAAAAACATTAACAAGATTCGATCCCGTTTGTTAGTGCTCCCCTTTAAAAGCTCATATATAGAAACTGGACTTAACACGTTGGATGGCATTAAACCATAAAAAAGCCAACCTTAACGGGCTGGCTTTTTTAAAATTAACTAATTCTCACGGGTGAAACTCTTGAAACTACTGACATTATTAATTCCTCCGACATCGGGTAATTAGTGGCAGCTGGATCCGTCCTTACTGCTTTAAGAATTCTTTCCATATCGGATTGGTTAATTTCATAGGCGCTGAAGTCAGAGGGCAGCCCAAGATCGGATAGGAAAACACGGAGCTTTTCCACCACTTTCACTAAGGTTCTTTTTGAATCTTCATCATGGATTTTCACACTAAAGGCTTCGGCTATCAAATGGGCCTTTGGAAGATATAAATCCGGGGTTGATTCCATTACGACCGGTAATAACACAGCATTGGCCAATCCATGAGGAATACGGAATAACGCCCCATATGCGTGGGCAAAGTTATGAACCGGGATCGCATTCAATGCACTACAAAATGCAGTGATTCCCATCATGCTTCCATGAAGCATTTCCATTCTGGCCTCAATATTTGTTCCGTCCTTTACGGCCCCCGGTAAATTTCTATCAATAACTCGGATGGCCTGAAATGCATAAGCATCGGTTATTGATGTAGCCGCAGGTGAAACGATCGCTTCCATTGCATGTGTCAATGCATCTGCACCAGTAAACGCCGTAATGTCACTCGGCAGTCCGACTGTTAACTCAGGATCTAGAATGGCAACATCCGAACTTAAAAAAACATTGTATATATTCATTTTTACTTTTTTATGTTCATTATATATGACTGCTATCGGAGATACTTCAGAACCGGTTCCTGCTGTTGTGGCTACGGAAATATGCGGGATATTCATGGATTGGGCTTTTGGAAAACCCTCATACAGATTGTCGCTTGGAATTGCATCTTTAATATCCGTAATTCCTTTGTATAATCCGAATTTCAATGCCTTTGCGGTATCAATGACACTCCCTCCACCGATGGCAAGTATGGCATCGGCATTCACTTCGCGTGCATATTTCAATGCTTCATTTACACATTCACTCGCCGCGTCTTGTGTAACACCCAGAAACTGTCCAACTATTTCAGCTCTGGCACCTAAATTCTCCTGATCAAAAGTTTCGGCAACTTTATTAACGACACCTGCATTTTCCAAGCCCGCATCACTTACGAGTAGAATCCTTTTGGCCCCGAGACCATTGAAAAGGTTTGGGATGAGTGAACGAGTGTTAGTGCCACTGTAAACCGAAGTCCTTAGCCAAAAATTCGAATGAGCGTTTACTTTCATACAGATCACCTCAGATATATAAGTTTATATTCATAGTTAAGGATTGTTTATACCCTATCTCAAAGTTCCTGATGGCCATTCATTAACAAACATACTAAATAGTAAGCTTGTATCTTTTACCGGCTTTACAAAACCCCATATTCCTTTTCGTTACTTTGATAGATTTCTTCAATCCCCTTCCCTTTTGCCCTGGCTAAAATCTCCATCCGCACCGTTAATTGTTTCATGGTAAAATTCAATATAGCTTGTTGGTCATTGCCAAATGGATTTCCTAACCGATCATATCCCTCCGTATTTAACGCGATGGCCAGAGGAGAAAGTTCCTCCATTCTCTTTTCAACCTGTTTAAAGATATGTGGATGTTCACTGATGATTCTCTGCAGCAGGAAGGTCCCATAAGCAATATGGCGTGATTCATCCTTCTTCAAAAGACCCACGCCTTTTAATAAACCAGGCATCATTTTATTAGCTTCAAGCGTCTGATAAAAACCGAAATATCCAGTTTCTGCAAGAACACCCTCGGTAAACATATTATAAACAGTGGCTGCTTCTGCCAATGCTTCAGGGGATTGGTCGGATAAAAGTTTCTCCATCGCTTCAGGCAATATTTCGTAAAAAATCGATTTATAAGTGTCTGAATGATAAACTGTCAAATCACCCGTTTCACCAACCTGATCTAATGTATAACGAAAGAACTCCATATGCTTCGCTTCCTCGAACAGAAATGTCGTTAAGTACATTTCTTCTTCAATCCTGCCTTCTTTGGCTATCGTCATAATGAGAGGCAGCAAATCCAAAGTCACTGCTTCTTCCCCGCCTTGAAAAAGTGAAATGATCCGTAATAACACTTGCCTTTCAATATCAGTAAATGACTTCCAATCTTCTTTATCCTGGCTGAAATCAATGTCACGAGGATTCCATATACCGAATCTTTTGGCCTTTTGATAAAGTTTAAATGGCAGGGTATCTTCTCTAAAACTCCGGCTGGTGGTCGTTAAATTCTTTCTTTTCATGGTAATGCCTCCTTAAAATTAAGAACTTTAAACTTTTGTATCCAAGGATTTATTAAATTTGTAAGAGTTTTCATTATATTGTAAGATATTAGTAGCATTTATCCTAGCACTGAAAATGTAGGGAGGAATAAAGTCGAATGCTTGAGGAAACTATGATGAATCATGTAAAAAAGATTTCCCATCAAAAAGATATGGCAAATAAAGCACAAATGATCTTAAAGGGCTGTGTGGATTTTTTTTCATTTCAACGCGCTTCTTTATTCAGTTACTCATGTTTAACAGGAATGGGTGAAGGAATATGTGCATGTACGAGTGAAGATACCTTTTCATTACATAATGTTAAAGAAAATATTCATGATATATATCCCATCCACCAAGCAGTCATCCATAACAAACCCATATACTTAACCATCCAACATGCGAAATCCTCCATCCCCGCAAAATACGTTAAAAGGTTTTCCATCTCTTCATTGGCTATCATTCCGGTAATTGTGAATGACATGGCCATCGGTTTAGTGTTGGTTGATCCCATTCACGCTAACGAGCCTGTTACCAAGAATGATTTAATGAAGCTTTCCCATTATTTAAAATTGGCCGTCGGTTCGACATTGGATTCCGCCCCTCCCACTTACCTTCTAAGCAAACGTGAAGTGGAGGTCCTTCAATATTTAGCCAATGGATTGGGATTAAAGCAAATGGCACCAAAGATGAGCGTTAGTGAATTTACAGTCAGAGATCATATTTCTTCTGCTATCAGGAAATTGGGAGTGAATCACCGGACCGAGGCCGTCGCTGTTGCCATAAGGCACAAAATGATTATGTGAAACAAAAAAAAACCTTCAAAGAAGGTTTCAGACTGTAAACAAACTCTATAAAATCGAATTTTTTTACGGTTTGTACAATTTGAACGTTGATTTCCTCTCCAGGCACTCACTTTTCCGGCAGGCGTCACGTACCCTCCGTTCCAATCAACTTTGTTTTAACTTTTAAATAGAACCCTTTTGCCTAAAGTCTTCATTTGAGGTGATGAGGATGCTTTCTAAAACATGATTCTATTCAGCGAAAACACGGAGGTCTCGTTGAGCCTCAATACATAATTTTAGGCCAAAATTCAAAGGGAATTTCAAAAGGGGTTCGGAATTTTTAAATTCCGAACCCCTTTTGTTTAAGTCTCATTGAGTCACTTTTTCTTCTACTTTCGTAGTCCAATTCAACTCGTCTGCGACTTTACCTGTTTGGACACCTGTCAGTGTATCATAAAGCTTTCTGGAAAGTTCGCCAGTTTCCCCGCTTTGAACAATCATTTCTTCACCATTCCACAAAAATTCACCAATTGGTGATATGACCGCGGCTGTTCCCGTTCCAAAGGCCTCTTCCAAGTGACCTAATTTATGGGCTTCATGGACTTCCTCCATCGAAATGCGTCTTTCCGACACGGGAAGACCCCAATGTTTCAGCAATTCTATAATGGAATCACGAGTAATACCCGGAAGGATGCTTCCATTTAAAGCAGGGGTGATGATTTCACCATTAATTTTGAAGAAAACATTCATGCTTCCAACTTCTTCGATATACTTTTTCTCCACTCCGTCTAACCAAAGAACTTGGGCATAACCCATCTTTTCTGATACTTCCTGGGCTTTTAGGCTCGATGCATAATTACCGCCCGTTTTGGCTTCACCTGTACCTCCATTAACTGCACGTGTAAAAGCTGACTCCACTGCAATTTTAACTGGATGGATGCCTTCTTTATAATACGAACCTACTGGTGACATGATGATGATGAACTGATACTTATTCGATGGAGATACTCCAAGATAAGGCTCAGTAGCTATAATGAATGGTCTGATATATAAAGATGTCCCTTCTACCTGGGGAACCCAATCCTTATCAACGCTAATTAAAGTCTTTAAGGCCTTCAACGCGAAATCAACGTCGACATCCGGTATGCATAATCGGCTATTCGAACTATTTAAGCGTTGGAAATTCTTTTCCGGACGGAATAAGATAATGTCATCCTCTGGTGTTGCATATGCCTTCAATCCTTCAAAAACGGATTGACCATAGTGAAAAATCATAGCTGACGGCTCCAATGAGAGCGGTTGATAAGGAACAATTCTTGGATCATGCCACCCTTGCCCTTGTGTGTAATCCATAATAAACATATGATCGGTAAACTGCTTACCGAACTCAAGCTGGTCCGCTTGTGGTTTTTCTTTCTTTGTTGTACTAAGCGTGATTTGCATGTCATGTTCCTTCATTACCAAAACCCCTTGTTGATTAAATTTACAAGATTTCACTTCCATAAAATCTATCTTTAATTAGTTTACTCCTATAAGGAATCATAGTTCAAGCCTTTAAGACGAAATTTTCGGAATTTTTTAAAATAAATGGGTTTTTCTTTGATTTCCAGACTATGATTCCTGAAAAAAGAATCAATTATTCCTGAAACCACTAAAAATATCAATTCCGGGTGGTACGCTAAGATGTCTTGAATATTAGATTAATTTTATCAAAATAATCACTATAAAGCCAATGAGAATAATTCTGTTTCATCGCAACTTAAGAGTAAATTCAATCGTTTCCCTTTTTGTAACCAGGAAAATCGATAAATGAAAAGACTTTTGGCAGATTCGTGAATAAAACACCAAAGCTAATACCTGCAAACCTTATATGTATATTAAAATCCTTAGAATATATAACATTTTTAATCCGAATCCATAAAGTGTTTTTTCCCAACTCTAAGCACAGAGGAAAATTTTACTTGAAATTCAATTTAGTAGTTTACTACTAAATAATATTCTTATATACTTATCCCACAAGATAGATAAAACGCATGCAAAACGATATATTATAGATAAAACGCATGCAACTTTCTTATTTTTTAACGAAAAGGGGTAACAACATGACAAAAAACAGATGGTTAATCGCTTTATCCGCTATCGCCATTCACCTTTCCATTGGTGGTGCATACGCATATAGCGTTTACAAAAAACCATTAGTCGAGACTATGGGGTGGTCAGAAACTGAAGTAACGTTAGCATTCACAATAATGATGGCGCTTGCAGGAACTTCTGCTGCCTTCTTTGGCAAATTCGTAGAAAAAAATGGTCCAAGGAAGTCAGCAATGGTCGCTGCCGTATTATTCGGTTTAGGTCAAGCTGGTTCCGGTTTAGCAGTAATGGTCGATTCACTTCCGCTTTACCTAATGACATATGGGGTTTTAAGTGGACTTGGTATGGGGATTGGGTACATTTCACCAGTATCCACTTTAGTCAAATGGTTCCCAGATCGCAGGGGATTGGCAACAGGAATGGCAGTATTAGGTTTCGGTGCCGGAGCACTCATTACAGCCCCAGTAGCTGCAAGTCTTATGGAATCCGTTGGCATTTATACTACATATTATATTTTAGGCGCAGGCTATTTCATATTGATGTTCTTAGGAGCATCCTATATTGCACCTCCAAAGGCCAACTGGCTACCTGAAGGAATGAAGAAAGATATTGAGTCCGGTAAGAAAGAACTGAAGAAAGACCTAAGGCAATTAACTGCAAAAGAAGCGGTTAAAACTAAACACTTCTGGATGTTATGGTCCATGAAACTGATAAATACAAGTGCAGGGATCATGATGATTTCGGTAGCTTCACCTATGGCTCAAGACGTTGTTGGTCTGTCTGTAGCAGGTGCAGCAACATTAGTCGGTATTATGGGAATCTTTAATGGCGGAGGAAGACTTGGCTGGGCAGCAGCATCGGATTATATTGGACGTCCAAATGTTTTCGTCATTTTCTTCATCATTCAAATCGGAGCGTTCCTTTTACTTCCTACCACTACAAATACACTATTGTTCCAAGGACTCATCTTGCTGGTCGTGAGTTGTTATGGAGGAGGATTTTCAAATCTCCCAGCATTTGCCGGGGATTTATTTGGAACTAAGGAAATTGGGGCCATCCACGGTTACCTTTTAACTACATGGTCTCTAGGCGGGGTTTGCGGACCTATGTTAGTTACCGCAATCAGGGAAAGTACGAACAGTTACATCCCAGTATTCTATGTTTTCGCAGCATTAATTGCGATAGCATTTGCCATCTCCATCTGGTTGCGTCTGGACATTAAAAAAATGCAAACAGAACAGAAACAAGGAGTAACGAACACATTCAGTAAAATATCCTAATTTAAAACCTTGTAAAAAGGCATTATCAAGTAAAGTTCCATAACCGGAATTTACCTTTGATGATGCCTTTTTTGTTTTGGCCTAACCGGCGGCTGCTTTTAAAAAACTTACGGATATCTTCCGGATCGATGTCTTTTTGGAACTTTTTACGATTTATCATCCCAACAGGATTTCTTGCTGGTGCAGTTTTGCGCATTGCTTAAACTTAACCGCAGTAGTCTAGGGAAATGCATTCATTGGGCATATCGACTTATGAACGTGAGGACAGGTAAAAGTCAAAATGACCAAATATTTTTTTAAAGTTGACTTTCATATTTCAGTGAAAGTTTGTTTTTGTTTGCTTGCCGCTATATTAACAGACTGTATTCCCATTTAATTCTGGTCAGCTATATCGAAAAAAGTTGAATGATCATTTTACACCAAACAATTAGAACAAGTTATTTAGTTTAACATTAAGCTAAATCAGGGAATCAAGTAAGAGATGGAATTAGGGGGGATTGTCTTGTGGATCAATAAACCGTTTTTCAAATATGCATGCGCGATCATTTTGATCATTTTGATTATTTTTTTACTAGGTAAGATTGATTATGTTCTGCAGCCGCTACAAAAAATCATTGCTGCGATGTTTTTCCCTATTATTGTGGCTGGGCTTTTATACTATATATTACGTCCGGTCGTTAACTTTTTAACTGAATTTATCCCGAGGTCAGCTAGCATCTTTACCGTTTTTTTAATTATATTTAGTATGATTGGGATGGTAGGTTACTTTGGCAGTCCTGTAATCGTTGACCAATTTCAAAAATTATCTGAAAACCTCCCCAGCAAAGTCAAGGCATTGTCTAAAGAATCTGAAGTCATGATTGAAAAAAATGATTTTGGCATGGTCAATATGGAAGAATTGAAAGAAAAAGCGGTCACACATTTGAAAGATTACTCCGAAAAACTCATAGTGAATGTCAATACCATTTTTTCCACGATCACTAGTGTTTTAACAGTATTGGTCATTACACCATTCATTTTATTCTATTTCTTGAAGGATGGAGATAAATTAAGACCATTTCTATTAAAATATATTCCGACCGATGTAGAATCAGAGGGAAACACGATTTTAAAAGACGTCGATAAAACCCTTTCAACTTATATTATCGGTCAATTCATCATATCAATCGTCATTGGAACTTTGATGTATATTGGCTACCTTATTATCGGTCTCGATTATGCACTTGTACTAGCCCTATTCGCCATGATTTTTACCGTTGTACCATTCCTTGGTCCATTAATAAGCATCATCCCTGCCCTCTTCATTGCCTTACAGCAAGACATTGGGTTGGCAGTGAAAGTACTCATTGTCCTTACCGTTGTTCAACAGGTCGAAGGGCACTTGGTTACACCGAATGTTATGGGAAAACGCCTTAACATTCACCCACTTACCATTATCTTATTGCTGCTTGCTGCAGGATCAATATACGGTTTCATTGGCATTTTAATCGCTATCCCCACGTATTCCGTAGTAAAAACAATCATAGGGAATTTCAGGAAGTTTTATAGCTTACGGAAAAGGGTTGCATAATCAGGAATGGTTGTCTACACATTTAATTAAAGACGCTTGAAAAATAAAACAAAAATCATTCATCAACTTTTCAAACTGTAGACAAACTTTAGGATAAGCGAGTTTGCCTGCAGTTTTTTGATTTTCAAAACGTTCCAGTTCATCCACATATAACAGTAAAAAACAAGAAGGATAACCTATTCTTGATTTTAAATCTCTTTCGTGCCTCTTTTTATAGACAAACTAAAAACGTTGATAATTCTATCAACGTTTGTTTAATAATTTTTTAACAAAGCGCTTGAAAAACGCTTTGAAGCTTTTCTTTTTGATAACTTGCTGGGCATGAAATTTCTTCTCGATATGAATTTCCTCTTTGTTTATGGCATTATTTTCTGCCAATACCAGACCCAAATCGGAGTTGTGATCTTTGTTTAGGACAATTTTATAAGGAATATTATGACTCATTGCCAATTTAATATATTTCCCTAAATATTGATAGTCCATCTGACCATTTAAAAACAAATTTGAACGGGGATACTGCTTCATCATCTGCTCTATCTCCGGATATACATTCGTTTCAAAGACTTGGCTTTTTTTTAGTACGATGACGACGCGCTCCCGTAATGTGCCCAGAAATTCCCTTCGTTCACCAGGCTTTATTTCTTTTGGACCATGGATTCCTTGTTCTAGATAGTCCTCCACATTTAGGCGTGACAATTCTTTTCCACCTCCGCTTTCACTTCAATAATGTATGTAATATGGCCAAAAATAGTGCCCATCATTCTTTAGGTATGCAAACAATCAGAAAGTACTCTGGGTTTAAAATACCCATTGTTAGTTTACCCCCACTTTAAAAAATTGTCACTTTAGCCCCACTTCATGCATAGGATAGTATATGTGTAAAAGTAGGTTGCTTAAATGAGGGACGGGGAAAAACATGAGGAAATTAATTGTATTTATATTGATATTCGCCTTTACTTTTGTTGGGTTCAGTAATACTTCAGGTGCGGCAGCAAGACAACTGATTATCATCAATAAAGCCAATAATCAGCTTGCCTATTACGAAAATGATAAGTTGGTGAGGGTATTCATCGTAGCGACAGGAAAGAAAGCCTCCTACACTCCTGAAGGAAAGTTCAAGGTAGTGACAAAGATTGTGAATCGTCCCTATTATAAAGGCAACATTAGAGGCGGAGACCCAAAAAACCCTCTAGGTAAAAGATGGCTGGGGATCAATGCAAGGAATACACCAGGAAATACGTACGCAATACATGGCAATAATGATTCTACAACCATTGGGAAATATATAAGTGCCGGTTGTATTCGGATGTATAACAATGAAGTTCAGTGGCTGTACGATAGGGTGAGAATGAACACTGTAGTCTTGATTGCCAGTTCGAATAGATCATTTGCCACCATAGCTGCCACGAATGGATATAAAGTGAGCGGATCTGTGAGCCTACCTGTAAATACCAACTCCACCCTAAAAAAAGGAAGCAGTGGCCCCCATGTAATTGAACTGCAAAAAAGATTAACTAAACTTGGATTCAGCACTAAAGGAGTGGATGGGTCATTTGGAAAAAACACCGAAACGGCTGTAAAAAAATTCCAAAGCTCTAAAAAGCTTACTTCTGATGGGATCGTCGGACCAAAAACGAAAAAAGCGCTTGGACTTAAATAATTTTCATTGCCGATATCCACTTTTAGAGGATATCTTTTTTTGTGCTTCAACTTTCCAACCTATACATTATTACCCATATCGTCTTTAATTTCCCACCACCGGTTATTGACTTTATGTTATAATTTATACATCAACAGCTAATCATAATCGCACTGTCATTACATAAAAGGAGGTAATACAAATGTACGATGAAATTCTCGTTAATTCCATTAAAGCAATTTTTGTTATTGGCACCATCTCGATGTTTGTGATATTAGGATTCGTAAAAGGACGCCGGTTTTAACTTTATCCAATTCTTTAAAATATCCTCACTTGCCTGATTACTTGTATTTTTTTCATACCGGTACTCAGGTTATTTTTAGTCAGAAAAAAAGCATATCCTCTCTGGGCATGCTTTTCCTTACCAATTATCCGTTTTATCTAAAAGTTGATCGATGTCAAATGTATCAAGATGGAATGGAACTGACTCTTCTGCTATCGCTTCAGTGGCTAACAATAATTGGTCGATATCGATAATGGCCAAAACAGTCCTCTCCCTTTTTTAATGGTCTTTACCCTCATTTTTAATACTTTAAACAATTCGTTCAAAAGAAATTTTATTAGAGGGTATCCTTAAAATTTTACATTCGACATTTATTTAAGATGCAGTGAATCTTGTTCAGATCCTTCCGGAGAAAGCGTATGTATCAATTTAACCAGCTTATAAAAGGTCCCGCTGCAGATTGTTACCTCGGGCAGATTATGAAATATTGATTTTTTATTAATATGATAATTGTCTTTCTCAGGCGAATACACAATTATTTTCTTATTTAAAGATAAAGCATAGCCAAGCTCATATAGATTACCTTTTCCTGCGGTTAGGAAGATCAGCATGAAATCGGCTTCCTCAATCCCCTTTTTCTCATATTCTCCAATGCCGTCCGTTATTTGGTTTTTCTCATCATTCGTAATTAAATTCAAGTCATTCACACATGTAAACCCTTTTGAAGTCAATTTCTTGATCAATGATTTGGCTTGCTTCAAATTTTTTTCGTCTGATGCTATATAATATTTCACACATACACCTCCAAAATATATAACTATTGATACTTTTTACCTACGTTACCTATACTATACATATTCGTTATAAAGAACGCAATATCCTTTCCCCAAAATTAAAAAATAATTAAATCGAAATTTCAAACGAAACAAAAAACCATCATTCCTCTACAGGTCATGATGGTTACAGACTGAAGACATACCCTATGAAAATCGAGTTTGCCTACTGTTTTTTTAGGGGTTTGTGCAATTTAAACGTTAATTTCCTCTCCACCAGGCTCTCGCTTTTCCCGCAGGAGTCTCGCACACCCGCTCCAATCAACTTTGTTTACTTTTAGATAACTTGAGGTGATGGGGATGCTTTCTACTGGATAAATACTTGGGCGTCCTACTCTGAAAACATATTTTTTTTACCAAATCATAAATGAAAGTGAAGCCAATCCGGAGTATTTTATGCAGTGGTCACCGTCGAGTTCACCTTATACAAAAAATAATATTCTATGTACGTATTAAGTGCCTGAAAATCCGGGTTACAAAATTTTCATTGAATCTCAAGAAATGCAAAATAAAAACCTTGTCCTTTAACCGGCAAGGTTTTTTATTTTTCATATGTGATATTTTCTATTTCAATCCTGAAGGGTGCAGCCTCACAAATATTGATTCCCCTATCCAAATTTACCTTTTCCATTTCACTTGCATCCGGGATTCTTTTTTTATCGTGAATAAAATGTTCGACCATGGATTCCAGCAGTTCTTGAGCACAAGCTAAGGCATCTACCCGATTCCTACCGCTAACGGAAGAAATAATTCCTTCTCGCCTAAAATCCGGGAAACAAACCTGAACGGAAAAAGAGTCGATAATCAACGGGTGTTTTTCATAATAGAATACGGCTGGGTACTCAAAGATTTGAATGGTCAAAATATCATCCCTTCATACAAAATTTAGGTTTTTATATTAATTATAACATGAATTTCCATTTTATATAGGATTAATTTACTTTTCTTTGTTTGTCAAGTTTATTTTAGCACTCAATAGGTTGTTATGTCCGTATTCACTGCGAAATAAAAAAACACCAGGAAAATCAGAATCATGAGAACATTCAAGATTATTCCAACAATGCTGCACACTTTTCCAGCTGTCACTAATCCATCTCCAGATTCACCAGTAAGCTTAATTTCTTGTTTACTCTTCGATGCAAATATTAAACCGAGAATACCTAATATGATGCCTATGAATGGAATAAACAAAGATAATACACCCATGATCAATGATACAATCGCTTTGCTATTGCTTCTTTTAATTTCCGACATATATTCCACCTTCTTTCTTCCATTATATATACGGTTATTAAAAGCAAAAGATTCATTTTTTGTGTATTCATTCATCACTATTATTCCAGTCGATTCCAGAAATCCACGCCTTTTCCGCCGACTGTATGCCAAGCCTCATCAAAGCAAGCGCCTGTGGGGTCCCGGCTAGCCAGTTATTCGGCAGGAGTGTCGCAAATTTCTTCAATCTATTGGGGTTCACAAGGAAATTACATGAAGGATAACCAAGTATAGTTTTATAATCATAGTTAGGGGTGAGACACTTCCGAACCTCGTAGACAAGTAGAAAACGACTCATTTCTGAGCCGTTTTTTTAGGTTCGTTTCAATTCAAGTCTCTGGGCTACCAAAGAAAGGCTATAATTCACAATGAAGTACATGAGAGCCACCAGGATCAAAATCGGTATTAAATACTTTTGACTTTGTCCATATATGATTTGACCATGATGGGTCAGCTCCGGCAAAGAGATGACAACCGCTAAAGAGGTATCCTTTAATAAAGAAATGAATTGGCTGACAATGGGAGGAACCATGCGGCGCAGCGCTTGGGGCAGAATAATATGTATCAATGCCTGTGTATAGCTCAAACCTGATGAACGGGCAGCTTCCATTTGGCCTTTATCAATGGATTTTAGCCCACTTCGAATGACTTCAGAAAGCATGGCTGACTCAAAAATTGTCAAGGCAACTATGGCTGCTGGAATGATTTCCAGTTTAATCCGTATCTCCGGCAAAGCAAAATAGGTAAAAAATATTATTAATAACAGAGGCAAATTACGCACCGTTTCTACAATCAAAGCTAATATTTGTGATAACACCGGCACTTTTGCGTATCGGATTATACCTACAAGACCGCCAATAATGAAACTTAGAATAATGGATATAAAAGCTACCTGGAGCGTTACCCAAAATCCTTCTAATAAAAACTTAAGATTATCTGGTGTATAGGCACCTGCAAAATCCATATCTTATACCTCCCTCAATTACTCTTAGCCAGACGTTTTTCCAAATAACCAACGCCAAAACTTAAAGGAATGGTAAGAATTAAGTAAAACGCTGCAACGAAAATGTACACATCAAACACGACAAAAGTCCTTGAAGAAATCAAATCCCCGTGGTACATAAGATCGAGTCCTGCAACAACGGCTAAAATGGAAGAATTCTTTACTAGATTGATAAATTGGTTTCCTAAAGGAGGAATGACTATTTTAACGGCCTGCGGCAGAATGACGAGCCTCATTGCCTGTCCATAAGTCAGACCTGATGAACGGGCAGCTTCCATTTGACCCTTCGGCACAGAAAGTATGCCTGCTCGAATTGCCTCAGCTATGAAAGATGAAGTGTAAATGGTCAAGGCTAATGTCCCGGCGTATAGTCCGCTTAGTTTAAGACCGAGAAAGAAGAAAAAGGTAATGATCAATAACGGTATGTTCCGAATGAACTCTACATAGGCGGTACCCAGCCAGTTTAGTGGCTTTAATGGTGCAATCCGCATGATGGCAATTAGCACACCAAGAATCAAACTCGCTATCAATGCGACCAAACTCGACATGATCGTATTTTTAAAGCCTAATAAATACATATCCAGATTCTCTGTTAAAATGGAGAAATCAAGCACGGCATACACTCCTTTAACTAGTAAGGATGAGCAAAACGCTCATCCTCATAGACAAATGTTCAAATGTTATTTAAGGTCAGCTTCCCTTATCCATTTGCTAAAATGTTTAATGTTTAATCCATTTATCATGGATTTCATCGTACTTGCCTGAATCTTTAAGAGACTTAAGGGCTTTATTCAACTCTTCAACAAATTCAGCATTTCCTTTTTTCACGGCAATACCATAAGGTTCTTCCGTAAATGTACCGCCAACAAGCTCATAACTTGGATCTTCATCTGCCATTCCATAAAGGATGGAATCATCCGTGGTCAATGCATCCCCTTGTCCGGATTTAAGTGCAGCGAACGCTTCGGAATAGTTTTCAAATTCAAGCACTTGTGCTTCAGGAGCTTTTTCACGGATATTTATGGAAGAGGTAGAGCCCTTGACAGCCAATACCTTTTTCCCTTTTAAACTATCAATACCCTTGATATCGCTGCCCTTTTTGACTAATAAAGATTGTCCTGCGTCGAAATAAACATCAGTGAAGTCTACTTCTTTTTTACGATCTTCCGTGATTGTCATGGTCGCTACAATCGCATCGATATCACCATTATTCAATAATGCCATCCTGGTTTTAGAAGTCACTTCTTTAAATTCAACTTTATTCTCATCACCAAGGATTTCTGCTGCAAGAGCTTTGGCAATATCAATATCAAAGCCTTCAACCTCTCCAGTACTAGGATTCTTCAATCCGAATAGTCTTGTATCATTTTTCACCCCAAAAACGATCTTATCCTTTTCCTTCACTTGTGCGAGAACATCTTTTTCTTTGTCTTTGCCTCCACCCTCTTCAGCTTTGTCTGAATCGTTCCCCCCGCCGCATCCAGCTAATAAAATGACAGCCAGTAAGGATAGCAAAGATAATTTTAACCATTTCTTTTTCTTCAACATGTTATTCACCCCTGTTTTTTTAATGATTTAATATACGGCTAAGGAATAAACGAGCCCTCTCTTCACGAGGATTGGCGTAAAACTCAGCCGGTGATGCCTCTTCTAAAACCCTGCCTTCGTCCATGAATACGATTCGATCCGCTACTTCACGGGCAAATCCCATTTCGTGCGTGACCACCACCATCGTCATCCCTTCATGGGCAAGTGCTTTCATTACATCCAGTACCTCGCCAATCATTTCTGGATCCAAGGCTGAGGTAGGTTCATCAAATAGCATGATTTCAGGTCCCATTGCCAAACCTCTGGCAATCGCTACCCGTTGCTGCTGTCCACCTGAAAGCTGAGAAGGAAATGAATTCGCTTTATCTCCAATCCCCACTTTGTCCAGATACTTCAGTGCAATCTTTTTCGCTTCCTCTTCGGATTGCCCTAGAACTTTCCTGGGAGCAAGCATGATATTCTCGAGCACTGTTTTATGAGGATATAAGTGAAAATGCTGGAAAACCATACCGATATTCCGACGAAGTTTGTTTATGTCCGTCTTTTTATCCGCTACATTTAGACCATTTATTGAAAGGGAACCTTGCGAAATGGTCTCTAGACGATTAATGCATCGAAGCAGTGTACTTTTCCCTGAACCCGAAGGTCCGATGACCACTACCACCTCCCCCTTCTTAATTGTAAGATTAATTTCTTTCAATACATGGAAATCGCCATAATACTTATTCACTCGGTCAAAAACTATCATAATTAGCCCCCTGCCCAAAACTGAAAATTTATAATAATCAGAATTCTAAAAGCGTAATATATCACTCTCTTAACTCGAAACAAATCTTATGTATAATCCTTTCTTCAAAAATTATTTCCCAATATTTCATAATTCATCGTGAAAAGTCCATTTTTATTGTTATTTTAAACTAGTAATTCAAATAATATATTCAATATTCACATTTTTTAT